>NZ_JAMBJZ010000001.1:0-101021 GCF_025291155.1 Apibacter sp. | reverse complement strand
GTTTTTTTAGTAAAGATCCTCAGGCGGCCAAGTCCAACGCAGCTCATTACTAAAAAATCCGTTTTAGATATTTTTTTCATCTGAAAAAAAAGAATTGCAAGTAGTGTTAAGTGTTATCTGACGCATATAACTAACTACAAAATCCTATCATTATTTAGAGTTGAAAAATAGAATAAATAACAAAACCTATTTTTTATTTCAATTGAAATAAAAAGTATATCTTTGTAATTAGATAAAGTTGATTGACATATGGCTGTTTTTATATTTAAACAGTAGAGAGTAAAAGGAAAATCTCGGGCGAGGGAAATGTTATGCAGAAGCGTGACTATATTATTACGGTGCTAGGTATTACAATCCTAGAGAGAGTATCTTCTTAAGCGTGGATCCAATGTTTGAACAAACAGGAACCCCTTATCAGTATACCTACCAGAATCCGATTAGATTTATCGGTCCAGATGGACGTTTACCATTAGACGTTATCATAATATTCAATAAATCAACAGGTAAATTCTCTTAATTTTTTCCGAAATTAATAGATATTAAAAAAACTATATAATTTTATAAAAAACAAATTTACAGTTCAAAAAAGAATAACCGTAAATTATTAAAAAATGCTTGAGTAACATTTTAGTAAATGAGCTTATACAAAAAAGGAAATATTTATACTTATAACTAAGATAAATTATCAGCAGTAGTTTATTAAAAGATTAAAATGCCATAGGTATAATAAGAATAAAGAAAATAATGATTACTCAAATTTTAATGAAAAAACTACAGCCCTTGTATGTATAGATTTTAATGCCCCTGCCCAATATGGAGGTGTTCCGGGATTATCTGCAACTAATTCATTATTAAAAAAGAAAATTCCTCTAACCGATGGGGTCATTTTGAATCTCTTAAAATAAAGTTCAACACCTGCTTCTAATTGATAGGAAAAATTATTTGTTTTCATCCGAAAAGTCTGATTACTATTATCCTTTTCCTTTTTCTCATTACTTTGTAAATTGATCAGCCAACTTAACCCGGCTTGTAAATAAGGCCTAGAATTATACCATCTTTCTCCGTGAAATTTTAAAAAGAGTGGGAAATCTAAATACGTAGATTTGACATTTCGCTTTACATCTTGTTCGGTATAAGTGGTTTCAAGACCATTGGCTATTTCTTCATCAATAATTTTTTGAACATTGTTAAAAATCAAATCTCGTTGAGTAAAATGCATAGCCGGTTCTAACCTTAAATCAATATAATCATGGACTTTCATTTTTCCTATTAATCCTACGGTAAATCCTCCTTTAGAATCAACATCCACTAAGTATCTGCCTGAATGTTCTAATCCTTCATCATTGGGATGAATCTTTAAGTCAAAATAATTCATGCCAAGATAATACCCCCAAGAAAACTTCTGATCATCAAAATCATCATATCTTTCCATCACTTCTCTTGTTCGGAATTGCGCATTTACTCCACAATATATAAATAATATTAAAACTATGATTAATCTCTTCATAGTAGAGAAAACGATTTATTTATTTATTTATTTTATTCCCTCATAGACGGTAGCAACCCCGAAAGTCAACTTTCTAAAGCTTGCTTCTTTAAAACCGTTTTTGAGTATTAGATTTTTCATATTATCCCCATAGGGCATTACCTCTACTGAATTTGGCAAATAAGTATATGCGCTAGAATCGCCGGAAATTAATTTTCCAATATTCGGAAGTATCTTCTTAAAATAAAACATAAAGAATGGAGCAAAAAAGCCACTGGGTTTTGAAAATTCTAAAATTAGCAGCTTCCCTCCTTTTTTTAAAACCCTTCCCATTTCAGATATACCTTTTTCTAAATTCTCAAAATTTCTCACCCCAAATGAAACGGTAACAATATCAAATCCTTCATCCGGAAAAGGTAAATTTTCAGCATCACCTTTGATTAGTTTTATTCTATCTTTCAGTCCTTTCCTATCTATTTTAACCTGCCCATAATCTAGCATTTTTTGAGACAAATCTAAACCGGTAATTGCCGCCTTGGTTTTCTTTGCATGCTCAATGGCTAAATCAGCTGTCCCTGTAGCCACATCTAATATCTTTTCTGGATTATGCGCCACCACTCTTTTTTCTAGTTGATTTCTCCAATAAATATCAATATTAAATGATAACAATCTATTTAAGAAATCATAATTTTCAGAGATATTATCAAACATCTGTTCAACTTGTTTTTTCTTACTCTCTGTTTCATTATAGGGCTTTACAATATCCGGCATAATAATTATTTGCTGTTCTTACCTTACAAAATTAAATGTTTTTACTCAAATGTTGAGCGATAAAATTCTAAAAATTGGCTTTTTCTAAATAATTTAATTCTTGACTCAATCGAATCTACCTTAGTTATAATCTTAGGAAAATTTTGATTAATATTATAATAGAAATCTTGTATTAATAATTGATTATATTCATTTACTTCACCAATAAATTCTTTTCCATCAATTCTTTTTCGATGAACTTTATATAAAGAATCTATATTTTTTATATGCCCGTAGTATCTTCTAAAAGTAATATAAGTGTCAAACGAGGGATTAATTAATCCTCTTTTATTCCCATTAATAACAAAGAATGTATCTTTTAAGATACTGTTTCCATTTATATCCTGACTTGATATAGTATTTTTGCCTGCTAAAATAGGAACTGTAAGGGATTGACCCGCTGCAAGAAAATAATCCTTTCCATTTAAAACAACCTTTATTTGCTTATCACTGGAATTGTCCAATAAAAATTCATCATTTTTTTTTATATATAAATTATATATCAAAATTGAAACTAAAACTATAAATATTGCTACTAATAAACCTTGTAAGGGGCTTTTACTCAACATATAACCTTACTTTTATACACAAAGATAATAATATAATAGCTTTATTAGTAATTATTACATAAATTTGTCAAATTATTATCACGAATAATATTACAATTTTAATATGTTGCAAAGTATTATAACTGGATCTGGATCGTACTTACCTAAGAAAGTGGTTCCAAATAGCAATTTTGAAGGAATTACTTTTTATGACGAAAACAGAGAACCTATAACCAAACCTACTCCGGAAATTATTAAAAAATTTGCAGATATCACAGAAATAACTGAAAGACGTTATGTTGATGATAACAATATCATGAATTCCGATCTGGCCGCAGAAGTAGGTAGATTAGCAATTGAAAATGCCGGAATTGATAAAGAAGAGTTAGATTATGTTATCGTAGCTCACAATTTTGGTGATATAGATGCTAATGAGAGACAGGTTCGAATAATGCCATCCATATCTGCTCTTACAAAGAAAAAAATAGGTATTAAAAATATTTTGTGTAAACCCTATGATATGAATTTCGGATGTCCAGGCTGGAATGAAGGCATAATTTTAGCCGATCAATTATTAAAAGCAAGAATTGCTAAAAAAATCTTAGTAATTGGTTCTGAAACTCTTTCCAGAACGGTTGACCCTTTCGATAGGAATTGTATGATTTTTTCTGACGGAGCAGCCGGTGTGGTTCTTGAATCCAGAGAAACTGATCATAAAATAGGTATCCTTAACCATTATACAAGAAGTGATAACGGAGAAGAGGTATATTATATAGCTACGGATTCGTCTTTAAATCCGAATTATGTCGGCTCAAAGGCCAATATCAGAATGAAAGGAAGAAAAGTATATGAATATGCATTAACTTATGTTCCACAAGCAGTTAAAAAAGTTATTGATGATGCTGGATATACAATCTCAGATATTAATAAAGTTCTAATTCATCAAGCTAATGCAAAAATGGACCATGCTATATTAGAGAGAGTTTTCAAACTTTATAATTTAAATGATATTCCTGAAGGAATTGCTCCCATGACTATCCAAAAATTTGGAAACTCTTCGGTAGCAACCATTCCAACCATGTATGATATGATGGTAAAAGGAAATTTTCTAAATCAAACATTAAACTCCAATGATTTGGTAGTGTTTGCTTCTGTAGGTGCCGGAATGAATATAAATGCTATTTTATATAGAATGCCATAACTATAATTACTGATAATCAAAAGCGCATTGACCTCATTAATAGCTATATTATTTGTTATTTCACTTATTATTGAATATTATTGTTATCAAGCTATTAAAGTATTGACAAACAATAAATTAATAAGACATTGGTGGCTTGGAGTATCTATCAGTGCTCTATCCATTATTCTTATCTGGTCTATATTAATTGATAGAAACAATAAAGGGCAAGTCCATTTTTTATTGGGTTTTTTCATGATTGTTTTTATACCTAAACTAGTCTTAGCTTTAGCCCTAATTATTGAAGATTTTATAAGAGTTTTTAATTTTTTATTTAGGAAAATTTCTTCTAAGCCCGTTCAAAATCAGACGTATTTACCTGAACGGAGAAAAGCTATTAGTGCGATGGGATTAGGACTTGCTAGCATTCCATTTTTATCTATAATAGAAGGGATTGTTTGGGGCAAATTTGATTTTCGGGTTAGAAAAGTTTCAATTAAATTTCCCGATTTACCCAATGAATTTGACGGTTATAAAATAGCCCAACTTTCTGACATGCATTTGGGAAGCTTTGATAGTAAAGATTATGATAAGGTAGCCAGAGGCATTACAATGCTTAATAATCAAAACCCCGACTTATTTGTTTTTACTGGTGATTCTGTAAATAATCTTTCCGAAGAGATGAAACCTTGGCTTTCTCTTTTGAAAACAATAAAAGCTAAAGATGGCAAATATTCTATTTTAGGGAATCATGATTATGGAGTTTACGTTTTTGGAGAAGATAAAATAGCTCAACAAAAAAATATTGATAAGCTAAATCAATATCATGAATCAATCCATTGGAATTTATTAAGAAATGAATCAATAAGACTACATAAAGGGAATCAATTTATTAATATTATCGGAGTTAAAAATTGGGGTATTGGACATTTTCCTAAAGATGGAGATTTAGATCTGGCTACAAAAAATATTAACGATGGAGAATTTAATATTTTATTATCGCATGATCCCTCTCACTTTGATGCAATTGTAAAAAACTTTACGAAGAAAATGCATCTAACCTTATCAGGACATACTCACGGAATGCAATTTGGAATTGAAATTCCCGGAGTTATTAAATGGTCTCCCATCAAATACAGGTATCCTAAATGGGCGGATTTATATCAAGAAAATGATAAATACCTTTATGTAAACCGTGGATTCGGCTTTTTAGGATTTTCCGGAAGAGTAGGTATTTGGCCCGAAATAACTATAATTGAATTAAAAAAAGGTTAATTTTGTAATTCCTTTATTTACAAACTACATTTAAATTAGCTTAAGCTTACGCTTAGTTATAACAATATTTTATACATATGTTACAATCAATGACTGGCTATGGGAAGTCAGAAGTCAATACAGAAAATTTAAAAATTTCAATTGAGATTAAAACTCTTAACAGTAAATCATTAGATTTATTTGTAAGAATATCACCCAGGTATAGAAATAAAGAATTGGAACTAAGAAAAATTATAGGAAGTCAATTAGTCAGAGGAAAAATAGATTTCTCCATAATTATTGAAAATTTAGGAGCTGAGAATAATTCTCGTATTAATGCAAATGCAGTTAAAAATTATATATCAAATCTTGAAGAATTGCAAATAGAAGGTACTCAATTGGATTTTCTTAAGATGGCAATAAGAATGCCTGAGGTATTTACTAATCAAGAAGTAGAAATTAGTGAAGAGGAGTGGAAACTCGTTTTAGAATGCCTTAATTCTTCCCTTGAAAAAGTGAACGATTTTAGATCTGAAGAAGGGAGAGCATTAGAAGCTGCATTAAAGAAATACGCAAAAAATATACTTACTTCATTAGATGAGATAGAAAGATATGAGCAGGAAAGAATAATTTCCGTAAGACAAAAATTGGAAAAACAATTATCCGAATTAAAAATCCAATTTGATGAACAGCGCTTTCATCAAGAAGTGGTTTACTATATAGAAAAATTAGATATAAATGAAGAAAAAGTCCGATTAAAACAACATGGTGAATATTTCTTTAAAGTAATTGATAACGATGAACAAGCCGGAAAAAAATTAGGCTTTATAGCTCAAGAAATGGGTAGAGAAATAAATACAATAGGATCCAAAGCCAATCATTCTGAAATTCAGAAATTAGTTGTATTAATGAAAGATGAACTTGAAAAAATAAAAGAACAAACTAATAACGTTTTATAATTTATGGGATTAATATATCAGAAGCCGGGAAATGATACTTTTCAACTTAAAGAATTGCTTCCGGGAAAAAATTTAGAAGGTAAATTAATCATTTTTTCAGCACCCTCAGGTGCTGGAAAAACGACTATTGTGAAATATCTTTTAACCATATTTCCAGAAATTGCATTTTCAATTTCTTGTACTACACGCCCTAAAAGAGAATTTGAAGTTAACGGAAAAGATTATTATTTTCTAACAGAAAAAGAATTTAAAGAAAAAATCAAAAACAACGAATTTATAGAATATGAAGAAGTATACGAAGGTCGATTTTATGGAACACTTCATTCTGAAATAGAAAGACTTTGGAATCAAGGGAAACATGTAATTTTTGATATTGATGTAAAAGGAGGACTAAATCTTAAAAAACAATTTAAAGAGAGAGCTTTGGCTATTTTTATTGCTCCCCCCTCTTTAAAAGACCTTGAGGAAAGATTAAAAAATAGAAATACTGAAAATTCGGATTCACTACTTGCCAGAATTCAAAAAGCTGATGAAGAACTTTCATTTGCTAAAGATTTTGATGTAGTAATAATTAATGATAATTTGGAAAAAGCTCAAAATAAAGCCAAAACATTGGTAAAAAATTTTCTAGAAATAAATAAATAAGCTAATTATATTTTCTCTCATCGAAAATCTATTCTGCGCCTTTGTAATCTTTATCAATCACTATTCTCAAATTATAGCATTTCAAATAGATAAATTATTATACGTTATAGCAATCTTAACTACTATTATAAATGCAAAGGCATTTTTGGAATAATAAAAATATTATCAAATTATATTTAGAATTCTTTTTTAGTTCAAAAATTTAACACAATATTTTAAGGTTGCCTACCATTTCTTTGCATAACATTATCAATCTTTTTAATAAATACATATCATATTTATGGTGGAATTTTATTAGGATAAAACACATAATTACTATTTTTCTTATCCAATAGTTTATTATCTTTGAATCAATCTTATTTAAAGATGTCATCGAAAATTCAGAACCATATTCAACGAATATTTTTCATTTACTTATGAAAAGAAAAACTAACAAAAAAAATACTTATAGAGTACTTTACTATTGGCTAACAGGTGTCATTGTAATCCTATCCTTACTCTTTTTTTTTCGTACTTCGCTGATCACGTATTATTACCTTATTAAAAATAAGTGGGCCGGAGCGAACTTTGAAAATGAAAATTTAGAAAAAAATATTAAAATATCTGAAATTCAAAAGATCCAAGCTGTTTTCACTAAATATAAAAATAATGTTTTTGGGCTTGATATTAGTCAGCATCAGGGTAAAATTATATGGGATAGTATTCAATTTATCGATAAAGAAATTCCAATATCTTTTGTATTTGTAAGAGCAACACGGGGCGCTTTTACTCAAGATGCTTCATTTAAAAAAAATTGGAGAAATCTCGCTAAAAAAAATATTATAAAAGGCGCTTATCATTATTATGATGTTAACAGAAATTCTACCATACAAGCTGAAAATTTTATTAAGACTGTTACCTTAGAAAAAGGTGATTTACCACCTGTGCTTGATGTAGAAGAATTACCGAAAGATCAATCATTGGAATTATTAAAAACCGGACTTATAAACTGGTTAACTATCATTGAAAAAAATTATAAGGTTAAACCAATTATTTATTCCAACGATGCCTATTTCATTCATCACATATCTGATATGGATTTAACCGATTATATGATATGGACGGCAAATTACAATCCTATTGAAAGTCCTTTACATCAAAAATGGTCCTTTTGGCAGTTTACTGAAAAAGGAATAGTAAAAGGTATTACAGAAAATTATGTAGATATCAATGTTTTTAATGGAAACATTGAAGATTTAAAAAAGCTAACCCTATAAAAAACAATAAGGATAGAAAAATTTTCTACCCTTATTGCTCTAACTAAGTATAAATTTATTTGAAAGAAATTTTACTTTAAAAAAAATTTAATTTACTTTTAAATTATGTGTTATAAATAATTTTTCAGAAATTTTAAATCATTTCCCCATGGCTTAAAAATTATATTTTAAATATAACAACAATAACTTCTTACTAGTGAAATTTCAAAAAACTTGCCAAAAATTCTTTGCGATAAAGGTGTCTTAAAAATAAATACTTGACTTTAGGGGTACGCTTATTGTATATTTGTATTATAAACATAAATTTAATAATGAAAACTTCAGATTTTGATTTTAAGTTACCCCCTGAACTTCTTGCAGATAGACCTTCCAAAAACAGAGATGAGGCAAGGTTAATGGTGGTACATAAAAACACAGGAGAAATAGAACATAAATTATTTAAAGATGTCATTGATTATTTTGATGAAGGGGATGTCTTTATTTTAAATAATACTAAAGTATTTCCGGCCCGTTTATATGGTAATAAAGAAAAAACCGGAGCTCAAATAGAAGTTTTTTTATTAAGAGAGCTGGATGCTGAATCTAGAATATGGGATGTATTGGTTGATCCTGCAAGAAAAATAAGAATCGGAAATAAATTATTTTTTACAGAGGACGATAGTTTAGTTGCCGAAGTAGTTGATAATACTACATCCCGAGGTAGAACCTTACGTTTTTTATTTGACGGCTCTTATGAAGAATTTAGAAGAAAATTAAAGGAGTTAGGAGAAACTCCTCTACCTAAATATATTAAAAGAAAACCAGATGCGGATGATGCAGAAAGGTATCAAACAATTTATGCCAAAGAAGAGGGAGCTGTTGCCGCACCAACTGCAGGATTGCATTTTTCTAAACATCTATTAAAACGTTTGGAAATTAAAGGAATTGAATTTGCAGAAATTACTTTGCATGTTGGTTTAGGAACATTTGCTTCCGTAGAAGTTGAAGATCTTTCTAAACATAAAATGGAAAGTGAGCAAATCTCTATCTCAGAGAAAACTTGTAAAATTGTAAATCATGCTATTGAGACTAAACATCGCGTTTGTGCAGTGGGTACTACTTCAATGAGAGCTATTGAAACCTCAGTTTCTGCAAATAAACGACTAAATCCTTATGAAGGATGGACCAATAAATTTATTTTCCCATCTTATGATTTTGGTATCGCCGATTCCATGATTACTAATTTCCATACACCAAAATCAACATTAATGATGATGGTTTCTGCTTTTGCAGGATATGATTTAATCATGAAAGCCTATAAAGAAGCAATTAAAGAAAATTATAAATTCTACTCTTACGGAGATGCAATGTTAATCATTTAATTTAGCTTTATAACTAGTTTGAATCAAAATAAAAAAGATATAAGAGCCTTAAGTTTACAAGAACTTGAGGCTTATTTTTCCTCAATAGGAGAAAAAGCTTTTCGTGCAAGACAGGTATATGATTGGCTCTGGAATAAAAATGCGCATTCCCTTGCAGGTATGACGAATCTATCCAAACCTCTTCGTGAAAAACTGGAAAATCATTTTATAATTAGACCGGCAGAAATTCATGTAATGCAAAGGTCTAAAGACGGAACTATAAAAAATGCGGTGAGACTTCACGACGGAAATGTTGTGGAATCTGTTCTAATACCTACTGCAAAAAGAACCACAGCCTGTGTATCATCTCAAGTGGGATGCAGTTTGGATTGCACATTTTGCGCAACTTCTCAACTTATTCGAATGAGAAATTTAACCACTGCTGAAATTGTAGATCAGGTAACACTTATAGATAAACAGAGTAGAGAATACCATCAGAAACCTCTTTCCAATATTGTTTTTATGGGAATGGGAGAGCCGCTTCTAAACTATTCTTCAGTACTTGATGCGATTCGGAAGATTACCGAAGATAAAGGTTTAGGTATGTCTCCAAGGCGAATTACCGTTTCTACATCCGGTATTCCCAAATTAATTGAGAAATTAGCCGATGAAAATGTAAAGGTTAAATTAGCGTTATCTTTACATTCAGCTATAGAAGAAAAACGGAATCAATTGATGCCTTTCAGTGTAAAATTTCCTCTTACCAACATTAAGGAATCTCTAAATTATTGGTATCAGAAGACCAAAAGCAGAATTACTTTGGAATATATTGTTTGGAAAGGAATCAATGACAGCAAGGAAGATATAAATGCTCTAGTAAAATTCTGTAAAACAATACCCTCCAAGGTTAATTTAATACAATACAACTCTATTGATAGTGGCAAATATTCTCAAGCAAGCTCGGAGATAATTCAAAATTATGTATCTACCTTAGAAAAAGAGAATATTATTGTAAAAATTAGAAAAAGTAGAGGAGACGATATTGATGCTGCCTGTGGTCAACTCGCCAATAAACATTAAAATATAATTTTTATATAATTATAGATTTAGATCATAATTAATAAAAATCACTTTATTCGATAGAATTCTACAAAATCCATAAGCAAATTTATTTTTTAGAATCAGAATACCATTTATAGATACCAATTACTGCATTTATCTCATATAAAACAGATTGGACGGCAAAAATATAATTGTGCGAAATAATATTTAAAGAAAGCCATACTAAATTACTTATACTCCATAAAATCCAAGAAAAGGGTTGTCTCATAATCATTGTAAATTGAGCAGATACCCCTATCGTAAAAGCTATGCAATTTAGTAAAAGCAGAGAAGTGGTTGCTCCTTCTTTAAAGATATAATCTCCGAAATAAAACATCAAAATGATTCCAAGTATACAAAACAAAATGGTGAATGCAAGAGCCATATAATTTGTTTTTGATACTTTAATTTTACCTTTCTCATCTTGATTTTCTTTCTTTGTCCATAAGAAAAGTCCTATTACATGAGTAATAAAATAATATAGATTACTACAAGCCAAACCTACATTACCATATAATAAATGGGTATATATTTCCCCTATATTTGCCGACATTCCTAATAGATTGGACACTACGGGTGAACGATAAACTAATATATTTACGCAAGTATATCCTAATAAAGCTGTAATTATAAAAATTATAATATTATAAGGTAATTCTTCGTTTCCCTTCCACATAGTATATCCCAAATATATAGTTAACATAAAAGCAACTAAATACCAGATAACTCTAAAAATTTTTTCGATTTTAGCTGAAACCATTTTATTTCGTCAATTGTTTTAATTTAATTTCTATTTCTCTTTATTTTTATGTCATTCTCCGAGACATAAACTCCAAATAATATAAATATAGCTCCAATAATTGATATGATAGTAATATTCTCTTTTAAAATAATTAAGGAAGTGAGTATTGTAACTAGTGGGACAACATATATATAATTAGTTGTCCTTATAATTCCCAGCTTCTTAATTGACATATTCCAAGTAAAAAACATATCATGAACGCAACAATCCCTAAAAATACCAAATTTGTCATAATAATTGAGGTGATTAGTATATCTTTCTGAAATTTAAAAGGATTTATAAAAATAAAGGGAATCAAAGTAATAATTCCATAAAAGAAAACTTTACGTGTTATATAAAGTATAGGGTATTTTTTTTCAAGCGTATTTAAAATTAAACTATAAAAGGACCAAGAAAGTACGGTCATAAAGGTTAATAAATCCCCTAAGAAATTTATTTTAAGTATAAATCTACCATTATATACTACCAAAAGCACCAATAACAATCCCTTTACCAGGTTTGCAGTAAGTTTTTCATTTTTATATATCAATACGGTTACTATAGGTGTAGTAGAAAGTATTAATGATACATTTGATACCAATGTAAGCTTTAATGCTGTATTTTCTGCAATAAAATAAAATAAGCCGCCGAATAATCTCAAAAATAATAATAATAATTCATCTTTATAATTTTTTGCAAAAATAACCTTAGAAGAAAAAAAACCAATACATACATAAGCCAACAAAAATCGATATAAAAAAATCTCGGTCGGTGTAAGTCCGTTATTTATTAATATCTTAGTTGAAATAAAAGTCGTTCCCCATATAATTACTGTAAATAAGGCTAACATATGATATTTTGAATCTATCTTATGACTGAAATTTTCGTTAGTTGTAATAGCAATCACCATCTTACAGTTGTGAGTTTACTATGATTTATGGTTCTTATCAAGAGTATTTTGGCATCAAGAGGTAAGAATATTTTGTTGCTTCATTATTTTTTCCAAAAGTTTTTATTTAGCAATGTCCTCCTTACTATCAATTTTTGTATCTATCTGCACTCCTGCATATTTTCTTTCTAAAAGCTACGGTACAAAGCCCTTTCTGTATTGTTCTGTGGAATCTTTATCAGATTCCTTTTATTTGTGGACTTTTCTTAAATCAATATCTTCATTGACAAGATATAACTGATATTCATGTTGCTCTCTTAGTCCACAGTACTCGGTTTCTCTATCAATTAATACATGAAGTAACCTTAATTCTTACTCAGCAAGGAATGTAATCGCCTGGTATTCGATAGCTATATCAATACGATTTTTAAGAATAGATTTACGCCGAGATATTTCCTATAAGGTTAGCTTTCCACCTTGTTCATAATAGTTCTTTAAAACAATAGAAACTATCCTGGCTATAGCCTATAATTATACAGGCTTTTAAATCATTTCCTAATTGTTAAACCAATCTTTAAACTCATATTTTTTTCTTAATAATTTTTTGCGGTGTAGTCATATTTAATCTTTTTATAATGTTACTGTGTTTTTATTAGTAATTATTAGATTACATTCTACAGTATTTGTATGAAAAACTGATAGCTTCTTTAAGCTATCAGTTTAACTTTTATTCTTATAGAAAAACGCTATTTTCTTAAAAACTCATCTATATGATGAGCGGTTTCCCTTCCGGATGCTATACTGGTTACAACGAGTGATTGTCCGCTGACACAGTCTCCTGCAGCAAAAATTTTATCAATGTTTGTTTTTCTGGTATTATCAGTATGTATATTTTTCCTTTCATTCATAATGATTTCCATCTCTTCCAAAAATCCCTCTTGAATAGGATTTACAAATCCCAAGGCTAAAAAAACCAAATCAATTTTTAAAATTTTAGGCTCTCCCACCTCATTCATAATAAATTTTCCAGAAGAATCTTTTTGCCATTCTACTTCTACCACTTCAACCCCTGTTAACTTACCGTTTTCACCGATAAATCTTTTTGTGTGTAAAGACCATTTTCGTTCACATCCTTCTAAATGTGACGATGAAGTTTTTAAGTAAACAGGAAAAGGAACCGGCCATCTATTTTCAACATCTTTAAGTTCTTTAGGCTTGGTTAAAATTTCAATCTGCATAATATTTGCAGCACCTTGCCGATTTGCAGTTCCAATACAATCGGAGCCTGTATCCCCTCCTCCAATGACAAGGACATTTTTACCTTTTGCGTTAATAAATTCGTCATCGGTAATTGATTCTTTAGCTACTATTTTATTTTGCATTTTTAGATATTCCATTGCATAGTGAACTCCTTCCAGCTCTCTTCCTTCAATATCTAAATTTCTAGGCACCTGAGAGCCTATGGCTATGCAAACGGCGTCATAGTTTTTTACTATATCCTTTCCTTTGATATCCTTTCCAATTTCGGTATTTACCACAAATTCTATTCCCTCCTCTTTCATCAAGTCAACTCTTCGCTGAACAACATTTTTATTCAATTTAAAATCAGGAATACCATATCGAAGCAATCCGCCTATGCTGGTATCTTTTTCATACACTGTTACTAAATGTCCTTTTTTATTTAGTTGATTCGCTACAGCCATTCCTGCCGGACCTGATCCGATAACAGCAACTTTTTTTCCTGTACGTGTGTTTGGTAACTCAGGCTTCATATATCCTTCCGAATAGGCATGTTCCATTACGGCAGCTTCATTTTCTCTAATTGTTACCGGTGAATCATCTATTGCTAAAACACAGGTTTTTTCACAAGGAGCCGGACATACGCGCCCTGTAAATTCAGGAAAATCATTGGTTGATTGTAAACTATGAGCGGCTCCTTTCCAATTTCCTTTATAGATAAGATCTTGCCATTCGGGCATTTTATTTCCCAAAGGGCACCCATATTGGCAAAATGGAACTCCACAGTCCATACATCGAGATGCTTGTAAAAGTCTATCCTCTGTATTTAATGTCTGTTCTACTTCTCCATAGTCCGAAATTCTTTCATGTCTAGGGCGGTACCCTGCTTCTTTTCTATTTATTGTTAAAAATGCTTTAGGATTTCCCATTTTATACTTATAATATCTTAATAATCGTATTCTAATTTTGAAATTTTCTCATTAATTGCACGAATCTTTTCTTCTTGCAATACTCTTTTGTACTCAATTGGTGTGACCTTAATAAAAGAATTAATTTCGTTCATCCAATTATCTAGAAGTCTTTTAGCCAAAGGACTTGAAGTATGTTTATAGTGATTGCTTATAATATCATGCAGTTCCCGTATATCGCTAATATCTTCAATTAAGGAAAGTTCTACCATTTCCATATTGCAATAGTAATCGAAATCTCCGTCAGGGTTATATACGTAGGCAATTCCCCCACTCATTCCGGCGGCAAAATTTCTTCCCGTTTTGCCTAATACTACGGTTCGTCCTCCGGTCATATATTCGCAACAATGATCACCGGCTCCTTCTACTACAGCAAGAGCCCCACTGTTTCTTACGCAAAAACGTTCACCTACCTGACCGTTAATATATACTTCTCCAGTTGTTGCTCCATATAAAAGTGTATTTCCTGCAATAATATTATCCTCGGGTTTAAAATTAGAGGTATCTGGAGGTAATAAAATTATTTTGCCTCCCGATAAACCTTTTCCTAGATAGTCATTGGCATCACCCTTTAATGTAAAGGTTATTCCTTTAGATAAAAAAGCTGCGAAACTTTGGCCTGCCGATCCTTTAAATTCACAATGAATGGTATTGTCAGGCAATCCATCATTTCCATATTTTTTTGCTACTTCACCGGATAACATAGCTCCTACGGCCCTATCTGTATTCTGAAGTATCCGTTTTAATGATACTGGCATAGCTTTATCAATAGCATTTCGGCAAGTATTAATCAATTCTCTATCCAATACTTTATCAATTTTATGATCTTGGATCTTGTTATGTTTAAGGGAATTTTCATTTTTTTCCGGATAAAACAAAATTCTACTTAAATCTAACTTTTCATGTCTTGGATTCTCTAAAGATGTTTTGGATTTTAATAGATCTGTTCTTCCAACAATATCCTCTAATTTTGTATAGCCTAGTAAAGCAAGGTGCTCTCGTACTTCTTCTGCTAAAAACGTAAAGAAATTAATAAGATAATCGCTTTTTCCTCTAAATTTTTTTCTTAATTGCTCATTTTGAGTTGCCACTCCTACAGGGCAAGTATTTAAATGACATTTTCTCATCATAACACAACCTAAAATAATCAAAGCACTCGTTGCAAAACCATATTCTTCTGCTCCTAACATAGCCGCAATTACTATATCCTTACCAGTTTTTAGTTGTCCATCTGTTTGAAGACGAATGTTACCTCTCAGATTATTAAGCACCAATGTCTGTTGTGTTTCAGCCAATCCAATCTCTAGGGGCAATCCGGCATGCTTGATTGAGCTTAACGGACTGGCTCCTGTTCCTCCGTCACAGCCGCTTATTAAAATTAAATCTGCTTTCGCTTTTGCTACCCCGGCAGCAATTGTCCCTACCCCACTTTCTGATACCAATTTAACACTAATTATTGCTTCGGGATTTACATTCTTCAAATCGTAGATTAATTGTGCCAAATCTTCAATTGAATAAATATCATGATGTGGAGGTGGAGATATTAAAGAAATTCCTGGTATGGAGTGCCTGGTTTTAGCTATGATATTATCTACTTTAAAGCCCGGCAATTGTCCTCCTTCTCCCGGTTTTGCACCCTGAGCTACTTTAATTTGTATTTCATCTGCATTTACTAAATATTCCGTTGTAACGCCAAATCTTCCTGAGGCTACTTGCTTTATAGCCGAGCGCGCTTTTGTAGAAAAACGTTCTTTAAGTTCTCCTCCTTCCCCTGTATTACTCTTTCCTCCTATGGTATTCATAGCTACTGCTATGGCCTCATGGGCTTCTTTACTGATTGAGCCAAAAGACATGGCTCCGGTAACAAATCGTTTCATTATTTCGGATGCAGGTTCTACCTGATCTATACTAATGGGATTTGTATTATAATCGATAAAATCTCGTATGAATATTTTATCTTTTTTATTATCAACTTCTTGTGTAAACTCTTTGAATTTATCGTAATCTCCGATTCGTGTAGCTATTTGAAGCTTTGCAATAGTTTCAGGATTCCAAGCATGAGCCTCTCTTCCTTTTCTCCATGCGTACATTCCTAAATTATCATATATAGTTGAGCCATGTATTCCTTCAAAAGCCTCTTCGAATGATGTTATAGTATCGTAGGCTATATCTTCCAATTCTATTCCTTCAATTTTAGAAATGGTATGACCAAAATAATTAGATAATACTTTAGAGCTAATTCCTATTGCTTCAAATACCTGAGCTCCTATATAACTTTTAAGGGTAGATATTCCCATTTTGGAAAGCACTTTCAATAATCCTTTATGTATGGATTTCATATAATTCCTTTCGGCTGTAGAGAATACCATTTGTATTTCACCTTTTTTAACTAAATCATTTAATATTGCAAATGATAGGTAGGGATTTACTGCATTAGCACCATATCCGAATAATAAGGCAAAATGCATCACTTCTCTCGGCTCCGCTGACTCAATTACTAAATCTATTTGCATACGTTTCCTTTTTTTTATCAGATAATGATGAACTGCGGAAACTGCTAAGAGGGAAGGTATTGCTATTTGCTCTATGTTTGCTTTCCTATCACTTAAAATAATATAATTACTTCCTTGATCTACAGCTAATTCGGCTGCTTCACAAAGCTTGTTAATTCCTTTTTCCAATCCATAGGCATATTCGTCAGGATTATGGGAAAAAGTCATGGGTATAACAGTTGACTTAAATCCTTTATAATGCAGATTTTCTAGTATATCTAACTCCTTATTGGTAATAATTGGATATGCCAGTCCTACCATCTTGCAATGTTCCGGCATGGGCTCTAAAATATTTTTATGAAGAGATCCGATATATCCTGCCAATGACATGACTAATTCTTCCCTTATGGGATCGATAGGAGGATTAGTTACCTGAGCAAAATGCTGTCTAAAATAAGAAAACAAACGATTGGGTTCTTTTGATAGTATGGCTAATGGAGAATCATTGCCCATAGAACCTACCGGTTCTTTTCCATCTTTAGCCATGGGGATTAATAGTTTTTCTATATCTTCCCGGTAATAGCCGTAAGCGGAGAGTATAATTCCCATATTCTCTACTTCGTATGTTACGCTTCTTCCCGAAGTGATGTTATCTAAAGATATTCTATTTTTATCCAACCATTGCTTATATGGATAGGCTTTTGCTAACTCTTCTTTTAATTCTTGATCATATTGTATAATACCGGTAGCTGTATCAATCATTAACATTTTTCCGGGTTTTAACCTACCTTTTTCTCTGATTTCCGACGGATCAAAGGTAACTACTCCGGTTTCTGAAGCTACCACCATCATATCATTATGAGTAATGAGATAACGAGCAGGCCGTAAGCCGTTTCTGTCCAACAATCCTCCTGCATATCTACCGTCACTAAATAAGATGGTTGCCGGACCGTCCCACGGCTCCATAAGTATGCTATGATATTCATAAAAAGCTTTTAATTCGGATGAAATAGGATTTTTATCATTCCATGATTCCGGAACCATCATTGCCAACGCATGAGGTAGGGACTTGCCCGACATTACTAAAAATTCCAACACATTGTCAAAGGAGGAGCTGTCACTCATTCCATTCTGTACAATCGGCCATATATCTTCTATGTTTCCGATTTTTTCAGATTTTAGTACGCTTTCACGTGCTTCCATCCACAATCTGTTTCCTTTTATAGTATTAATTTCTCCATTATGTCCTACTAAACGGAAAGGCTGCGCCAAATCCCAAGTAGGAAAAGTATTGGTACTGAAACGTGAATGTACCAAAGCTATGGCACTGGTAAAGTTTGGATGTAATAAATCCGGAAAATAATGTCTTAATTGTAGCGATGTCAACATCCCTTTATATACAATGGTTTTGGTTGACAAACTTACCAGATAACATCCGCGTTTGTTCTTTATATCTGATTTTAATATTGCTTTTTCAAATTTCTTTCTTAATAAATATAATTTTAATTCTAAAACTTCCTGAGAATACTCTTCTCCTTTTATGAATATCTGCTTTATAACCGGCTCATTTGCCATAGATATTTCTCCTAATATGTCACTATTAACAGGAACATCTCGTAAGGCTAAAAAATTTAAGCCTTCTTTCTTTATTAATTCGGATAATAAATTAAATGCTTTTTCTTCTTCATCTTTTTCTTTAGGAAAAAATAATAATCCACTTCCATACCTACCTCTTTCCGGAACTGCTATTCCTTGCAGAAGAACAAATTCATGAGGTATTTGAACCATAATGCCCGCTCCATCCCCGGTTTTATTGTCTGCACTTTCTGCCCCTCTATGGGTCATATTTTCTAAAACCTGGAGACCGTTCTCGACAATTGAATGGGATCTAACACCCTTTGTATGGACTATCATTCCTACACCGCACGCATCGTGCTCATAGTTTGGGTCATACAATCCTTTTTTACAGTATTCACTTTTCCACATAATTTTAACTCAGAAATTTTTAAGTTATAAAAGTAATAATTATAATTATAAATTATTGCATTAAACACAATAATATTTACAATTAATAGATTATAAACATAAATTAATTATTATTTTATATCTTAAAACACGCATATCGCTTTGGGATTGTAATATGATTTTCAATTCCTAAAAAATTTTAATGAGTACTTAGATAAAAATACGGTATATATTTTTTTATATTTTACAATTATTTTAACATACATTTAAAAAAAAGACAATTATCATGTGTTATATTTGTATTATAATTTCAATTAACACAATTTTATTAAGATAATCGCAAAATAATTATTATGTCATTTAGAGCAAAATTAGAAGTAGAAGGAAAAACATATAATGTATTGAATATTAATTACTCTTTAGCTCAGGAAACTGATCCTACAGGACGCCCTTCTTCTCAAACCAGAGGAGGAAGAATTGAAGTGTCTATTGAATCCACCGGTGAAACTGATATCTTTGAGTGGATGACTAATAGCTTTGAAAGAAAAGATGGTAAAATAGTTTTTATTAAAAGAGATAGTAATTCTACTTTAAAAGAATTATATTTTTTTGATGGATATGTGGTAAAATATAAAGAAAATTTTGATTCTTACGGTAAAACTCCTCTTACAGAAACTTTTACTATTTCAGCTAAAAGCATTAAAATGGGTACCGGAGAGCATATAAATGAATGGATCTAAAATTAAAGAAATTATAATTTCTTATTTTAATAAACAACTGACTAAATTTTTTTATGCCCATTTCAGTAAAATAACTATAAATTAATGATGTATTATTTACATCATAGTAGTATAAATAATATATATTGAGTTAAAAAAATGATGCATTTTGTTTAAATAAAATGCATCATTTTTTTTGATAATAAAAGGATTAAATCTTTATTGCTCCACTAATTTTTCTTTGATACGGGTTTCAATTTCCTCCAACAATTCTGGATTGTCTTTCAATAACTGTTTCACTGAATCTCTTCCTTGTCCGAGCTTGGTGTCTTGATAACTGAACCAAGACCCTGATTTTCCGACAATTCCCATTTCAACGCCTAAATCCAATACTTCTCCTACTTTGGATATTCCTTCTCCATACATAATATCGAATTCTGTCTGACGAAATGGAGGAGCTACTTTATTCTTAACTACCTTAACTTTTACACGACTTCCTATCGCATTGTCTCCATCTTTTATAGGTGAGCCTGATTTACGTATATCAATTCTTACAGAAGCATAGAATTTTAATGCATTTCCTCCGGTTGTTGTTTCCGGGTTTCCAAACATTACTCCTATTTTTTCTCTAAGCTGATTTATAAATATTACCGTACATTTAGTTTTACTTATGGTTGCGGTAAGCTTTCTTAAGGCTTGTGACATCAACCTTGCATGTAGTCCCATTTTGGAATCTCCCATTTCTCCTTCTATTTCAGCTCTAGGTGTTAGTGCAGCTACGGAATCAATGACAACAATATCTATAGCTCCTGAACGAATCAAATTGTCTGCTATTTCTAATGCTTGTTCTCCGTCATCAGGTTGCGATATAATCAAATCATCCAAATTTATCCCTAGTCTTTGTGCATAAGTAGGATCAAAGGCATGCTCAGCATCAATAAATGCTGCAATTCCACCTTTTTTTTGCGCTTCAGCTATCGCATGTAATGTAAGTGTAGTCTTACCAGATGATTCAGGACCGAATATTTCAATAATTCTTCCTCTTGGATAGCCTCCTACTCCCAATGCCAAATCTAAACCGAAAGAACCGGTTGGAATTGTATCCACCTCTTCTACAGGTTTATCCCCCATTCGCATGACTGATCCTTTTCCATAAGTTTTATCTAATTTATCTAAAATTAGATTCAACGCCTTCTTCTTTGCTTCCAAATTGTTTGCGTCTTTGCTTTCTTTTTCTGCCATTATTTATTTAATTTTTATATAAATGTTTAATTTTTCTGTTAATTTATGTATTTTAGATTCTTCTATACGTTCTTTATATTTCTATTATATTCCCATTATTTTCAATGGTCATTTTTTTCAAGTATCTGCTCTGCATGACTCTTGGTCTTTACTTTCGTAATAATATTTGTAATTATTCCATTTTCATCTACTATGAATGTATATCTTAAAATACCTTCAAATTCTTTCCCCATAAATTTTTTCATTCCCCAAGCACCAAATGATTCTATTATCTTCTTATCCACATCAGCTATTAGTGGAAATGGAAATGAATATTTTTCATGAAATGCTTTTTGCTTATCTATTGTATCTTTACTTATTCCTATAATTTCGTATCCTTCTTTTTGAAGTATTTGATAATTGTTTCTGAGGTTACACCCTTCAGCGGTACAGCCGGGTGTATTGGCTTTAGGATAAAAATATATGATAAGCTTTTTACCTTTATAATCAGAATATTTAATAATTTTTCCATCTTGATCTTTCCCTTGAAAATCAGGAATTTTATCGCCTATCTTTAACATAAACTTTTGGTTTAAAGTTTTCTTTATGTAAAGGTATTCATAATATATCTAAGTATCAATTTTTTAAAAAGCGAATACAATCCATTATCCGACCAACCTAAATAAATTACTAAAAACCAATCAAATATATATTATTGTTTTTTTATTACGATTAATAAATTTTATTAAGAAAAAAATAACCTTTCAATAGATAATTTCGTTATATCTTTTTATAACATTATAACCTTTTTTCTTGAAATAATCATCAGAAATTTCTAATTTTTCAACCATGATAAAATCGCCTCCCCAAGCGCCCAAGCTCTTAATAAATCCGGGATAATCACTAAATAATCTTTCTTTTACAGGTTGTATATTTATAAATTGAGAAATCATTTGTTCGTGTTCTAAAATAAGATTACTAAAGTGAGTAAAAGTAATTTTAGGATTACTTATTTCTCTTGTTATTTTTGAGATAGCATCTAATAAAAATTCCGATTTTGTTCTTTGCTTATACTGCTGTATTCCTTCTCTTGAATCTTGCTTCTGGTTTAAATAAACAAATAAAAGATGATCTGTTATTTCTTTGGATAACATTACCTTTTCCACTCTTGAAGAGCTATTCTCTTTTAATTGGTAAGTTATAGGAGTAATTGCATTCGCACAAGCTATATCATAACCACTTCCTCCAAATGTATTTTCAAGAAGCTTATAAGGATCTACTTTTGCCCAATGGGCAATATTGTTTATTAATGTAGAACTGGTTCCAAATCCCCAATTTTCAGGGAAATCAAGTTGTGTCGTACATTCATATCCAAAATTATTTTTGAATTTTTTACTTCCTAATTTATTTGCTTCTTGAAATATATGAAGTAATCTTTTTGAAAAATTAATATTATCGGTTTCTTCTATTTTGTTACTACGTATATCCAAAATAGTTTTAAACCATAATTTTCCATCATTTTTATGGGCTTTCCATACTATTTTATGATGGAGCTTATCAGCTTCTTTTACAAGCAAAGATTGCCCTAATCGTGTAGGGATTGCCAAGCTTAATGCGCCATCAAGCACTGTATATTCTCCTGTTAACAGTAATTTACCGTTACTTTTAAATTTTTGAAAAATACTCAAATTATGCGAGTTTGTTTATTTTAATGTTCAAGGAATTTAAAAAATTATATTCTTTTTATATTAGTTCGCAACTTAGCAAGCCAAAATAATTTACCTTTTATATAGTCAGGACTTCGTAATAAAAAGATTTTATTTTTATATTCTCATTAGATCTATAGGTTTTCGAATTGCAATAATATATTTTATAAGCTTCTTTTCCTAAATCTATTTCAATTTATGTAATCTATTTTTGAAAGTATTTAGCAAATGCTTCGTCCAATATAGGCAGTTTACTTACTCGACCATTAACGATACTTACTACTTCCGCATTTGCTTCTGAACAAATTTTATTATCAGATTTACGTATGATTTTTTGATTAAATAAATACCTAATTCCTTTTTTTTCTAAGGAATCAATAGTGCATAGAAATTTTTGCCCTCCTTTCAATGATTTCATATAGCGTACATATATGCTCACTAATACTAAATCAATTCCTTTGGTATGTAAGTCGTAAAAATCTAATCCGTGATGTTCTAAGAATTCATGACGACCTATTTCATAATAATGCTGGTAATTTGCATTATTTACGATCCCTTGAGCATCACATTCATAATCGCGTACTTTCAAATCGACTTCAAAAAGAGGTGTATTCATAATTTAACTTTTTATTCATAATAGCAAATTACAATTTACAAAAATTTAAATTCTTAAAAAGAAAAATTGCTAATTTCATATTTATAAAATCTAAGTAAATATATACCAGAGTATTCCTACATTCAAGCGAAAATCGGTATAAGGATTTAGAGGAGAACTATAGAATTTATAGCCGCTAAAACTGGAGTTGAAATGTTGTCCTTCCAAGATAATCAACATTCTTTTAACTTTAAAATGGAGAAATAAATCTAAAACAGGATATTCCCCTATATTATAATTTTCCGATTTTGATTGCAATCTAAATTCGTTAGTTACAGGAAGAAAAATTCGAGATTGGAATTTAGTAAAATAGTATGCATTTAATCCAAGTTGGAATTCGGCATTGTTTTTAAATGCTTTTGATTGATAATATACCGTTGCTCTACCTATAAAATCAGGAAGGGGTAATAGCTGTTTATTACTGGTAACATTTTGATAGGCTAGATGGGTTTCTAAATGAAACTTTTTATATTGAAAGGTATTCTTTATTCCTACTTGCACCAAATCTACAGATGAGGAAGATTGTTTAGGTAAATTATCGCTATCTAAATAGGTGTAATTCTTTATATTGTAAAATTGGGTGAAAATTCTTGTGTTATAGGGTTTTAAGTGTAATTCTCCTCCTGCTTGGACGGTTCTTTCATTTTCCGGATTTTCTACAAAGTAATTCATGGATTTGTAGAAGCTTTGGTTATACAATAAGTTAAGCGAAGGCATCTGTGATTTTATCCCCAAATTCGCTTCTATATAATAATCTTTTATCGGACTAACTATTAAATGATTATCTATATAATAAGAATTTTTAAATTCATCTCCGGACATAACTTCTCCTTGAGATTTTAAGACTATCTCTTTTTTCCAATTAAAAGTAAGTTTACCTGCTACACCTAGTCGGTTGTCCTTTAAATTTTTGGGGAAGGCTATACTTGAATCAACAATTCTGTCAAAATTAAATTCTAAGTGCTCATACTTTAATCCTGCTTCTACATGCAATCTATCGGTCCAATCATAAACAACTGTTGATAAGTTGGTAATTTTTCTCAGTTTTTTGATATTATAATGTCCTTTTAAATTATCTACCTCAAAAATTCCTTCTCTATCTGCAAAAAATGTATTAAGAGCTTTAAATTCTTCATAGGAATAATGTGAAGATTCTGCTGTAAATATATTTTTTATAGATAAGGGATATCTGTTTTGACCTGAATTAATAATCCCCAATTGCTGTCCTACATAGAATCTTCGCCTTCCATATTTTGATTGAGCTCCTGTTAAATTTACCTCCATTCGGTCTCTGTCTTTAAACTTACTGTCTCCATCTTCAAAATTTTTGGGAAATTGTATTCCTCCATTTTCTTCATCATCAACATTTGCTGTAATGTAATGGCTCCACAAATTATATTTTTGATTTTTTGTATGATAGTTAACAGTAAATAAAAGTGTATTGTTTGAAGCTAGTTGTTCAAGATATTTGCCTTCTGATCTTAATCCCCTATACTGTACTGAATAATTGATTCTTGAATTTATATTATGCGTAAATAAGCTTGATAGGGAATGTCCTTGCTTATACCCATTATTGTATTGAAATTCTGTCATGGGTGTTTGCACATCAAAATATCTCACCTCATCTGCTTCAATAAGATTGAAAGATTTCCCTATAGGAATTAAATCAATAGCAGAATTGATTTTGGTTGTATATAGTAAGGGATTAAATGTATGCCCTATATTGGAAAATGGCATGATTCCAAAACTATCTTTATGATTATACATTTTATTTCTATAGTATTTATCTATAGTTAAAACTGTATCAAAAATTTGTTTGGTATTATCTTCTGTCCAATATTTATACGACTGTATGGTAGGGTTGTAATATTTTATGGAGTCAGTACTTACTGTCTTAATATTATTAGTAGTATTGGATATAGGCACATGATCTGCTTTTTCTTCTGTTACCTGAGCAAAAGAAAATATTGAAACTATGCTTAAAAAAAAACAGACTAAAAGTAATCTAATTCTACTCATGTAATAAAACAATATGCAAATATAAAAATAAAAAAAAGGCAAAAAAATCACCTGTTTAATCTATATGTTATATTATTCATAATAATTGTTAAAATGATGCCGAATACAAACCTTTTTGCATAAAAATTTTAAGATTTCTTCTTTTAAACTTATCTTATTTGTACCTTAAACGGAAAAATTATAATCAACCTTTCAAATGATCGAATAAGATTTCATGAAAGTTCCATTAAAAATATTTTGCATTAGTTAAAAATTTATTTAGAATTTATTCATTCAAATATAATATAAAAAAACCACCTTAATAAGGTGGTTTTTTTTATGTTTACAATATATTAATAACCTTTATTTTGTTGTTTAGATAATCCTGGATTATTATCAACTTCAGATCGAGGTATAGGAAAAGCTAACCTATAATCACCCTCGGATAAAACATCTTCTTTTTCTCCCGTTAAGCCCAAACGAGTTAATGACTTGTTCCATCTTAGTAAGTCCCATACTCTGAATCCTTCCCCCACTAATTCTTTTCTCCTTTCTTCTTTTAAATCATCCATAGTTACGGAAGTTAAAGGTGCGATACCTCTTTGTTCTCTAATACCATTAATTAGATTTAGTGCTTCGTCATTAGAACCTCCGCCTCCCATCAATATAGCTTCTACCTGATTTAAAGCAACTTCTTCATATCTTATTAATTTTTGGTTGGCTTCGCCCGTTAATACTGGATATTTTCCTTCTAGATAAGTAGAACTTTTTGAAGAATTTTGACGTAACATACCGGTCTTATCTTTTTCACCTTTTTTTATAGTTGCTCTAATATCTTCCGGATCATATGCATCGACTAAACTAGGAAGCACTCTTGTATTGGCATAGCCGTCCATAGAAAAAATATAGGCTATCCCGGCAGTTCCTAATGAACCGGAAACTCCATATGCTAATTCGAATATAGAATTAAGCCCTTCAATTCTCCAACTTGTAACATATAATCCTTTGTCTATTGGAGCGTATTGGTTGGTAACTTCACTTGCATATTTATATACATTTTTATAATCTTCTTTATATAAATAATATCTTGACATCAAAGCTGCTATAGCTCCTTTAGTTAAGGTCTGTTTCGTACCTAAGCTATATTCCGATTTATCGTAAGCTTGTTGAAAATCGGATTCAATTTGGGCATAGCATTCATCTAAGGTTGATCTAGCTATGGAAAATGAAGCTGGATCTTTTATATAATCTAAAATAATCGGAACCCCTAAGTTTTTATCCTGAGTATATTTTTGTCCATATAATTTAATTAGATCGAAATAAGCCCAAGCTCTTACGGCATATGCTTGTGATTTAATTTCATTGATCGATTTTTCTGAACTTCCATCAGTAATCGTTGCATTTATAACAATATTTGCATTGGCTATAACGCGATATATGCTTCTCCAAGTTAGATTAGAATAGCTATCTTCAGCATTCATAGTAAATTGAGAAACACTCAAATATCTTCCCGATGTACCAGTTGAAAACATTTCATCACTTCCTCTTACTTCCCCATAAACTATATAATCACAGCCATAATAATATCGAACCCTCATTAAAGCATAAGTTCCATTCATAAATGTTTGCAACTGCTCTAAAGTTGTTATCGGTGTATCTTCTATTATTTCATTTTGTTGTAATTGCGGATCCGTAAAATCATCTGAACATGATACGGTTGTAATTAATGATGATAAAACAGTTACTAATATTATAATTTTTTTCATACTTTTTTTCTTATTATTTAAAATCCGACATTAACTCCAACCGTAAAAGTTTTTAATATTGGTTGATCGAAATTACTCCCTCCTCCATTCATATTTTGTTCCGGTTCTATTTTTAAATGTCTTGTTTGACTATCAAAACAATAGGTCCATATATTAGTAGCTCTTAAATATATTTTAAGATTGGTTAAACCAATATCGTCTAAAACCGATTTTGAAAAAGTATATCCTAAGGTTAAATCTCTTAATCTAACGAAATCGCCATCGTATAAAAATCTAGTTGAATCATTATTAGATTGTGAGCTATTTGTAAATACCGGTTTCGGATTAGATGCATTAGGATTATCCGGCGTCCAGAAATCACCTTGCTCTTCATATCCTCCATAGACATGTATATATTGTCCGTCACTGGTAGTATAATTTCTCCATCCGTCATAGATTTTATGCCCAAAGCTACCACTAAATGTTGCAGATAAAGATATACCTTTGTATGACAAATCTGTAGAAAGTCCTGCCATGTATTTTGGATAAGGAACTCCTTGAATAGCTCTTTGCGCTTTATTGTATTCGGTTGTCACTTCTCCATCTTTGCCATTTATATACCATTGGGCTTCACCTGTAGCTGGATTAACACCTGCCCATTTTCTCATATACCAGCTACTAACCGCTTTGCCTTTTTGAGTAATATTTACTGTTTTTACTGTCTCTCCTAAAGGTAAATCTGTTACCTCATTTTTTACATAGGTAAAATTACCTGATAAATACCAGTTGAAACCATCCGGTGTATCCGATTTAATTATCGTTCCTCCTAAGTCTAATTCAACTCCTTGGTTTACCATATCTCCGGCATTCGCTGTAACACTCGCGAAACCGGTTGTTAATGATATTGCTTTAGGAAATACTAAGTCTTTTGTTTTTTTATGAAAATAAGAGGCTGCAAAATTCATTCTATTATTAAAGAATACTGTTTCAAAACCTACATCGAATTGTCTAATTTTTTCCCAAGTAAAATCATTGTAGCCCAACTGATAGATATAGCCCCCAGCTGAATCGTTATAGTTTATATCATACGCATACAGAGAAAAGGAATTTATATCGTCATATAGTAATTGATTTCCTAATTCTCCATAGGAAGCTTTAATTTTCAGTAAATCAACAAATGTTCCTGCTAAAAAATTTTCGTTAGAAATATCATAGGCTGCTCCTACAGACCAGAATGTACCCCATTTGTTATCTGAGTTAAAGTTATTTAATGCTTCTCTTCTGATAGTTCCGTCAACAAAGTATTTTTTACCGTAATCATAGCTTAGGTTTGCCGCATATGCATTTCTGGTTGCAACATATCCGTTACCACTCGTACGTTCATTTTTTACAAAATTATCTGTGGAGTATAAGCCTAATCTTCCTACAGTCGTATTAGAAGTATATAAATATTTATAATCTTTCTTATAGGCCTCTTGTATAATTCTAGCATCGAAATGATGATTTTCTCCAACTTTGAAAAAGTAATTTAAGATATTTTGTACATTCCAATTAAAATATCGCATTCTTTGATTAATCATCCTTCCGTTTACATTGGCTCCGTCTCCGTGAATCGGATTATCATACCTATCTCTCTCTATATTAATATATTCCGGAGCAAAATTTATAATATATTTTAGATTATTAAAAATTTTGTACTCACCTTGTATATTGGCAAAAACTCTTGCTGTTTTAGTAGTATTATAATTATTTTCCAACAAGTAAGCGGAATTAAACATACCATTAAACATCCTTCCATTCCCTAAATTATAGCTTCCATCCGGATTTTTAGCATTATCAGTAGGTAGGATAAAATATTTGGTTAAAAGCGGATTGGAGAAATATCCCCCGTTTAACACACTGTTTTGTTTGGTATAGGAAGCATTGATATCAGTCCGTATTGTCAATCTATCCGTTGCCGTATAATCTGTAGCCAACCTACCACCTACTCTATCGAAATCTGTAGCTCTTACGATACCTTCTTGTGAAAAATAATTAAGAGAAGAGGCATATCTTATTTTGTCAGAACCTCCTGTTACTCCAATATTAAGGCTATTTTGGGAAGTATAATCTCTCTCCACTAGCTTAGTCCAATCGGTTACTGGAGTTTTTCCGTCCCATAGCGCTAAAGTCGTCCCATTACTAGCTAAACCGTTAATATAATCGATTGCCTCTTGCTCGGTTACGTTTCTCTTATTTTTAACAGATTCTATAAATACTTTATTCCATGTCCCGGGTGTTATGGGTTGAGGATCTTTAACTGCTCTTCTACCAAATCCTCTTTCTAAATCGACTGTGAATTTTGGCTTCCCTTTTTTTCCTTTTTTGGTAGTTATCACTATAACACCTGCGCCTGCATCTGCTCCATATAATGAAGTTGCTGCTGCATCTTTCAATACAGTATAAGATTCAATGTCATTAGGATTTATAGTTGCTAAAACGTTAGTTGACGGATCTGAGGTTGACTCATTACGATCAGTCGATAAATTCCCTGAAGAAATTCTTACCCCATCAATTATATAAATGGGGTTATTATTTCCATTTACAGAAGTTATACCTCTCAACCTTATTTGGGCTAATCCACCAGGCTGCCCCGTAGAAGAACTTACAGCTAAACCGGAAACTCTCCCTGCTAATGCTTTATCAAATGAGGCAACGGGCGCATTAGATATATCTGATCCTTTAACAACAGAAGCCGATCCTACGACATCTTTAGCATCTCTTATCCTACCAAAACCTAGTACCACTACTTCATCAAGTTCTTTCTCTTTCTTATTTTTAACTTTTTTTGAAAATTTAAAAGCTAATTCTTCTTTTGCTACTACTTCTTCTGATTCCTCTTCTAAATTAGTTATTACTAAAACATCCCCAACTTTTCCTGTAGATAATTCAAAATTACCCTCATCATCGGTTCTTGTAAAAGTATTCGTCCCTTTAATTTCGACCTTCGCACCTATAGAAGGCTCACCATCAACCTCTTGCACACTCCCTTTAATTTGACTAAATGCAAATTGCCCGGATAAGCACAAACCTAGCACGCTTAAAATTTTAAGTTCTTTCCTCATACAATAATATAATACTTAGTTAAGCGGCAAAATTCTAACATTTTTTTAATATATCCAAAAATAATATTAAATGATCTTGAATTATTAATTTTTTGCTATACAAAAACTAATTATTTTAATTATATGACGAATTTTATTGAGAAATTTACTAATTGATTGAAAAAACACTATAAGTTAAGGTTGTGTAAAATAAAAAAGGCTGCATGAAATTCATACAGCCTTTTTTATTTTTATAAATTTTTAATTAAATTTTTAATTTCTTTTTAACTTCTACTTCTTCATAAACCTCTAATAAATCTCCTATCTGTATATCGTTATAATTTTTAATATTTAATCCGCATTCATATCCTTTACTAACCTCTTTCACATCATCTTTAAATCTCTTTAAACTTTCAAGTTCTCCTGTATAAACTACTATTCCTTCTCTTATAATACGAATTTTAGAATTTCTATGAATCGTTCCATCTAAAACCATACAACCGGCAATAGTTCCTACTTTGGAAATTTTAAAAGTTTCGCGAATTTCTACATTCCCGATAATTTGTTCTTTTATCTCAGGAGAAAGCATGCCTTCCATAGCTTCTTTGACATCGTTTATTACGTCATATATAATGGAGTATGTTCTAATTTCAATTTCTTCTCTTTCTGCTAAATCTCTTGCACTTAGATTAGGACGGATATTAAATCCTATTAAAATAGCATCTGAAGCTGCTGCCAATAATATATCAGATTCCGTAATTTGTCCTACTCCTTTGTGTATGATATTAATTTGGATCTGATCATTAGATAGTTTTTGTAAGGAATCTGTTAAGGCTTCTACTGAACCGTCTACATCTCCTTTCAAGATAATATTTAATTCTTTAAAATCACCTAATGCAATTCTTCTTCCAATTTCATCTAAGGTTATATGTTTCTGAGTTCTTATAGATTGCTCTCTAATTAATTGCTCTCGCTTATTAGCAATTTGCTTCGCCTCTTTTTCATCTTCAAAAACTCTAAATTTATCTCCAGCGGTAGGTGCCCCATCTAGTCCTAAAACCGTAACCGGTACTGAAGGTCCGGCTTCTTTCATAGGGTTGCCTCTCTCATCCATCATGGCGCGTACTTTTCCATGATTTTTTCCTGCCAAAATATAATCTCCTACACGTAAAGTACCATTTTGAATTAATATAGTAGAAACATATCCTCTACCCTTATCAAGAGCTGCTTCAATCACTACTCCATTGGATAGCCTGTTTGGATTTGCCTTTAAATCTAATATTTCAGCTTCCAATAAAACTTTTTCTAATAAAATATCCACATTTGTTCCAAATTTAGCAGAAATTTCTTGGGACTGAATATTACCTCCCCAATCTTCCACTAATAAGTTCATTTGAGACAGTTCCTCCTTAATCTTATCTGGATTGGAGTTGGGTTTATCTATTTTATTGATTGCAAATATCATAGGTACTCCGGCTGCTTGAGCATGACTAATTGCTTCTTTCGTCTGAGGCATTACATTATCATCCGCTGCAACTACGATAATAGCTAAATCCGTAACTTGTGCACCCCGCGCTCTCATCGCAGTAAAGGCTTCGTGACCGGGAGTATCTAAAAAGGTTATTTTTTGTCCATTTGAAAGCACAACATTGTAAGCTCCTATGTGCTGTGTAATCCCTCCGGATTCTCCGGCAATCACGTTAGTATTTCTAATGTAGTCGAGTAAAGATGTTTTTCCATGATCCACATGTCCCATCACAGTTACAATAGGAGCTCTGGTGACTAAATCTTCTTCTTTGTCCTGCTCTTCTTCTATGGCAGAATCATCTACTTCAGAATCTGTAAATTCAATTTTATAACCAAATTCATCGGCTACCAATACCATGGTGTCTGCATCTAATCTCTGATTCATGGTTACCATAACGCCTAATGAAAAGCAAGCAGAAATAATTTCTGTAGCTGAAACGTTCATTAAACTTGCTAATTCATTTACTGTAATGAATTCAGTAACCTTTATGGTATTGTCTTTTCTTTCTTGTTCATGTAACTCTGCCTCTTGCTCTCTTCTTTGAATTCTCTTATCTCTTCTGAACTTGGAACTTTTAGATTTCCCTCCTTTGGACGTTAATTTTTCCAAAGTTTCTTTAATCTGATTTTTTACTTGCTCATCCGTCAATTCTGTCGGACGAACGTTCCTGTTATTTCCACCGGAATTAGGCCTCCTATTGCCTCCTCCTTTTTTTAAGTTTTTATTTTGACCTTGTCCAAAACCTTCTTTTTTATGTCCGGTATTATTAATGGACTTGGCAACTGCATTGACATCTACTTTAGAATCTTTTACAATTCTTTTTCTTTTCTTTTTCTCGGAATTAGAATTTTCTTTATTGGTTTTCTTTGGCTTTTGAAACTGTGTTAAGTCAATCTTTTGACCTGTAATTTTTGGCCCGTCTAATTTTTGATATTGGGTTTCTAATTTTTCCGGCTCATCATCCTGAGGTTTTTTTTCAGTTTCTCTTACCTTAGGTAAGGAAACAGCTTTGGGCTCTTCTTGTTTTTTTTCTTCTTTTTTTATTTCCTGCTTAGGTTCTTCTACAACATTCTTATCTTTTGTCTTTTTAACAGGATATGTAGGTTCTTTAGCTCGCTGAAGTTCTTCAGGAGAAATTTTTCCAACTATTTTAATGCCTGATTTCTTTTCCTCTGTTATGGATTTTTCTTCTTTTTGCTCCTTTGACTGGGAAGGAATGATTTTTTCTTCTTCTTTGTCTTTTTCTTTTCGAGAATCTTTTCTAGTCTTTTTGTGAGCATCAAGGTCTATTTTTCCTATTGTTTTAGGTGCAGCTATTTCATCAGCTTTAACCTTAAATATTTCCGGTTGCTCTACCTTCTCTTCCTTTCTTCTCTCCGGAATTTTGTTAATGACCACATCTAAAGACGCATCTTTTTTCATTTTATCTTCTGAAAATTCAGTAATTAAGAGCTGATACGCTTTTTGATCTAACTTTACGTTAGGGTTTTTCTCAATCCCGACATTCTGAGAATGTAAATACTCTACTGCTCTGTCAAGAGAGATATTAAGGTCTTTTAATACTTTACTTAATCGAATACCCGACATATTATATTTTGTTGTTATTCTATTTTTTTACAAATATGATAATATTTATTGAATGAAATTTACATTATTCTTCAAATTCTTCTTTTAAAATACGGATAACATCAATAATGGTTTCTTCCTCTAAATCCGTAAGTTCTAATAAATCATTCACATCTTTTTCTAATACAGATCTTGCTGTATCCAATCCTACTTTTTTCAACTCTTCAATAACCCAGCTTTCTATCTCATCGGAAAATTCTGTCAATTCAATATCTTCTTCTTCCGGTTCATCTCTTCTTACATCGATTTCATATCCTGTTAACCAACTTGCGAGCTTAATATTTTGGCCTCCTTTTCCTATAGCTTTAGATACTTCTTCTGGTCGTAAGAAAACAACTGCATGCTTATTTTCTTCGTCTACTTCCATAGTAGACACTTTAGCCGGACTAAGAGCTCTTTGGATAAATAATTGTTGATTATTGGTATAACTGATTACATCTATATTTTCGTTTCTTAATTCCCTTACGATAGAGTGAATTCTAGATCCTTTCATTCCTACACATGCTCCTACAGGGTCGATTCTATCATCATACGATTCCACTGCTACTTTAGCCTTTTCTCCCGGTATACGAACTGTTTTTTTTATGGTTATTAAGCCATCATAAATTTCCGGAATTTCAAATTCAAACAATTTTTCTAAAAATTTTGGTGAGGTTCGGGAAAGAATTATTAATGGTTTTCCTCCTTTAAATCCAACTTCTTCTACTACAGCTTTTACTGTTTCTCCTTTTCGGAAAAAATCTGAAGGGATTTGGTTTTCTTTGGGAAGTATCATATCATTTTGATCTTCATCCATTAAGATAACCTGTTTGTGACGGATGTAATGTACTTCTCCGCTAACAATTTCTCCTTCTATAGATTTAAATTTTTCATATAAATTAGAATTGTCATATTCTGCAATTTTTGTATTCAACACTTGTTTGAACGCTAGAATATTTCTTCTTCCTAATTCGTTTAATTCTATCTTTTGAGTATATTCTTCTCCTATTTCAAAGCTTGGATCGATTTTCCTAACTTCACTGATTTCTATTTCTAATAAATCATCTTCCGACATTTCATCTTCCACAATTTTTCTATTCAAATATATTTCTAAATCACCTTTATCGGGATTTACAATTACATCAAAATGATCATCTGAACCATATCTCTTTCTTAAAACGGTTTTCATTGATTCTTCAACGATTGCCATTAAAGTAATTCTATCTATATTTTTTTCGTCTTTAAAATCTGCAAATGATTCTATTAACTCTATACTGTCCATCGGTTCGTTCTAATTTAAATTAAAATTTTATATTAATTGTTGCTCTTTTTATATTACTGTATAATAGTTCTTCTTTTACTTCAACAGTTTCTTTACCTTTGCCTTTTTCTTTTGGTCTTCTTTCCTTCCATGTAAGAACTACTTTTTCTTCATCGGCTCCCACTATAGTTCCGTTTATCTCTCTATTTTCTGCAGTAATGATATTTAATTCTCTTCCCCTATTTTTTAAATATTGCCTTGAATTTAATAAAGGATTAGATATACCATAAGAGTATACTGACAATTCAAAATCCTCTTCTTCTCTATCTAAATTATTTTCAACAGCTCTGCTGCAATCCAAACAATCTTGTATTGAAACTCCGTCATCTCCATCTATTATAATCTCTATTTTGTTAGTTTGAGAAACTTTACAAGATATTAAAAACAAGTCTGTTCTAGTATTAAGAAATTCTTCTAATAATAAATTAACTTTCTCTTCTAATGCCATAACAACATTTTCTAATAAATAACTAAGTTATAATTATCTACAAAACTAGTTTCTAAGAATAAAGTACAAAAAAAAGCCCTCGTAAATAGGCTTTTAATAATCTTTTAAATCCCAAAAACCTTACAAAGGTAACATTTATTTTCTAAATAATAAAATTATACTGCCTATCTGTAAGATAATTAATGGTTTATACTTTAAATAGGTTATTTTGAAAATTTAGCCATATCGATTTTTACTGAAAATATATTTGAATATAAAGCAACCGAAGAGTTTCCAATATTGGTAAGTGCATAGTCTATTGTTACTCCTTTATAACGAAAACCTATACCCGCATTAGGCTGTATCGTTAATTTTCTTGAATCATCAAATTTAGTTTCATATTGCATATTATTTAATCCTGCACGTACATATACAACATTATCATAATCAAACTCTACCCCTAAGGAGGGAGACATACTTACTGCATCGGATGAAATCCAATCATTATTTCTATCGAATTCAAAATTTAAATCGAGTTCAGCTAATAAACCTACTTTTCCATCAAAATCAAATTTTTTAGCGGCACCTATTTTAAGTTTAGGCATCGTAAGCTCTATTTTATCTTTAGGAGCTTCATTTAAGGTTTCACCGTCTAATTCTAATTTATTTAATTTTTTTTGATTAACTGACCATACGTTAAAGGTTGTAGTGATATCTCTAGCCATCAATCCGAAATAAAATTTATCTTGTGTACGGTACTGTAATCCCGCATCCAAGCCAAAGCCAAATGCATTTGCAAAATCACCTACATGTCTGTATACTATTTTTGCGCTCGTACCTATAGAAAGATCCGGATTATTAAACAAATTACCTGCATAAGAAGCCATAAATGCATAATCCGCTGTAGAGAAACGGCTTATTTTATTATAATCTATATTCCCCTGATTATCTATCAATTGAGTTGTATTCATAATATCATCTACGGCAAATCGATAGAGTGAAAATCCAATAGTCCCTTCTGTCCCGTTATCAAAGCTATTAATAGGTATAGCCGCAGCTGCATATTCGTATTTTGCAATAGATTGAAAATATTCCGCATGCATTAAAGCTCCTTGCCATGCGTCTTTGACTTCCGTTAAACCTGCAGGATTCCAATACCCGGCGTTCACATCTGATATATTAGCTACCACAGTATTCCCCATTCCAAAGGCTCTAGCGTCTGCACCAATATTTAAAAATTCATTAGAATATTTTCTAAAAGCTTGTGCATGAAGCAAGGTTATGGAATGAAGAGTCCATATTATTATGACTAATTTATAATTTTGTTGATATTTTTTTTTCAAATAATATTTCTTTAATAAAAATAAGTAATATTGTGAACGATAAAAATATAAGTTTATTACTCTATAGTAAAATATAATTATAGATAGTTTAATTTTACATTGATAAATTTTTGTAAACCAACTATGAAATTTAAAAACTAACTTACTGCATAACAATTTTTATCATTTTTTTCTTATTTATAATTTATATCTTTTATTTCCCCCTCTTTACTGATGATTCGCCATACAGCTTTATTTACGGAACGAATCACTCATATGTTAAAAATATAAAAGATTTTTTTTTCTCAATACAACCATTATTTCGGTTGGGGTAGTCGTACTGTTGTTCATCTAATTGTTCAATTTTTGTTATTTATAGGAGCTAAATGAGTAATATTTTAAATAGTATAGATTATGATATATAAAATATCAAACTTAAATAAAAAACAATCTTCTTTAATTACTGTTTTTATTATTTATAATTTATTTATTAGCCCTTTTATAATCTGCACATTATGGTTAACTGTGAGTAGTAACTACTAATGGAAGACTTTAATTATTTTGATATTTATATATCAATATTACAAGTATTACAATATAAAAGAATCGGATGATAATATTATAAAAAGTTTATTATTTCTCTCAAGCGGAATTATTTTAGGATGGACGAACGAAAATATGTTTTTTGCTCAATGTCTTTTTATATTAGTTATAGTTTAAAAGGAACATAGACTAATACTTAAATGGTTTTTATTTTTTTTGGATTGCTAATTGGGGGGATTATGATATTAGCTACCGGAAATATTGAAAGACAGGAGTATCTAAATAAGTTATATAACTAAACATTATTAGATAAGACCCCAGTTGTACACCGTTCAAAAACAATACATTAATCAAATTTCCTTCTTACCTTTTATATATATTTTACTTCTTTCGTAGAATAAAAAATATAATTAGAAGTATTAATCGTAAGACAATTAATGGCTCTTTATTATTCTTTTTATCGGGAAAAACAGCTTGATTATGTATGGTTGTTTCTCCAACCTTTTCATCAAGAGCGATTTATTGAATCTTAACATTGATAATTGTCGGTACTAGGAATATTATATGCAAATATTTATTTTATTAATAAAATTAAATATATTTCTAGGGCTTTTTACTTATGCTATCTATTCAACCCTCAAACAATTACCATAAAGACGTTAAAAATTGAAAATTCTTAATCCAGAAATTAATGAGCATGCATCTATTATTAAAACAGAAAAATTAAGAAGTAATCGAAACATCTTATTTTTCAAGAAAATAACAATACCTAAAAAATATGGATCTGAAAAATTGAGTGATGATTTTAAATTTTGGTTAAACCAAGATATTTCTATTATTTATTAGGATATTAATTCTGTAAAAATGTATTATAGTAAGTAATAAATTCGAAAATGGAACTAAGAATAATACAAAATTCTTAGATTTGTATTTTTATTATTATTTATATCACAAAAAATGAAACATATACCTAATACACTTACACTTGCCAATTTATTATGTGGAAGCGTTGCGTGTATTTTAACAATTATTAAAGCCCCTATAAATTACATTTTAATTCTCCTTTTATGTTCACTTATTTTTGATTTTTTTGATGGTTTTGCTGCACGACTTACAAAAGTTTCAGGTCCTTTTGGTAAAGAGCTTGATAGTTTAGCCGATGTGGTTACTTTTGGCGTACTTCCCGGCTTATTAATGTTTACTATGTTAGGTGGAGATGATTTTTATACACGTTTGAACAATTTAACGTCCGGATTTGTCTATAATGGGTATATTATTGGACTGTTTCCTTTTTTTGGTTTGTTAATAACATTATTTTCGGCTATTAGATTAGCCAAATTTAATCTTGATGAAGATCAAAGTTACTATTTTAAAGGGTTGCCAACTCCTGCTAATACATTATTTATTTTTTCATTATATTATATTCACCAAAATCATTCTTTCTCTTTATTAAATAATATCTGGTTTTTACTATTTATTACAGCATTGTCCTGTTATCTATTAGTATCAAATATTCCTTTACTAGCTTTAAAATTTAAAAATTTAAAATGGAAAGATAATTCACTTATTTTTTCTTTTCTCATAATCTGTTTAATTCTGTTAATCTTTCTTAAAATTTCTGCTATTCCCATACTAATTTTGATTTATATACTTTTATCAATTATATTTAGAAAAAAAATTATTTCTGATGGAACTAAAACTACATAAATCAATCTGCTTTTTTGATTTAGAAACTACCGGAATAAACATAAGCAAAGATCGTATAGTTGAAATTAGCATTTTAAAAGTAAATCCTGATCAATCTAAGGAGAGTAAAACTTGGAGAGTTAATCCGGAAATTCCTATCCCTAAAGAATCATCTTTAATTCATGGAATTTATGACGAAGATATTGCCGATGCTCCAACTTTTAAGAAAATTGCTCCTCAAATTTTGGAAATGATAAAGGATTCTGATCTTTCTGGATATAACTCCAATAGATTTGATATACCGCTACTTGCTGAAGAACTTTTACGTAATGGGTTCGAATTTGACATAAAGAAGCACAGACCTATTGATATTCAGGTAATTTTCCATAAAATGGAACCGCGAAATCTATCCGCCGCTTATAAATTTTATTGTGATAAAAATTTGGAAAATGCCCACTCGGCATCTGCGGATACCTTCGCTACCTACGAGATATTAAAAGCTCAACTTGAAAAATATGAGGAAATTCAAAATGATGTCAAATTCCTTCATGAATTTACAACTCAAAATAAAAATGCTGATTTAGCCGGATTTGTAGGTATAGATAAAGATGATGATGAAATTTTTAACTTTGGAAAATATAAAGGAAAAAAGCTTAAAAATGTTTTTTTAAGTGATTTAGGGTACTACTCTTGGTTAATGAATGCAGATTTTCCTTTATATTCAAAAAAAATTTTTACTAGAGCTAAATTAAAAAGTGTTTTATGAAAATTATTTGTGTAGGGAGAAATTTTAAAAATCACGCGAAAGAGCTAAATAATGAAATTCCTAAAGAACCGGTTTTATTTATTAAACCTGATACCTCTATAATAAGATCCGGTGATGATCTTTATATTCCTGAATTTACCGACAACCTTCAGCATGAAGTTGAAATTCTTATAAAAATTTCTAAAGTTGGAAAGTACATCCAACCTGAATTTGCCTGTAATTATTATTCTGAAATAGGCCTTGGTATTGACTTTACGGCCAGAGATCTTCAAGATGAATTGAAAGAGAAAGGTCTTCCTTGGGAAAAATCAAAAGCTTTTGATCGCTCGGCATTAATTGGAAATTTTGTTAGCAAAGAAAAATTTAATTTAGATAATTTAAATTTTTCTTTAGTTAAGAATAATCAAATTCAACAAAAGGGAAATACTTCCGAAATGATTTTTTCATTCGATTTTCTTATCTCTTATATTTCGCAATTTTTTACTTTAAAAATGGGTGATATTATATTTACGGGAACCCCATCCGGAGTTTCAAAACTTAATGAAAATGATTTATTAGAAGGTTTTATTGAAAATGAAAGGTTTTTTGAAGTACGAATTAAATAAGCTTTTATTCGTTAACTTTTAATTTATAATCCTGATCTTTGGGAACAATAAAAAACTTTTTAGGAGACCATTGAGCAAGAAAAATTTCAGATACATCATCATATCCTTGTTTTCTAAGTTCATCTTTAAGCCATTCTTCTGTTTTATTAATGCCGTCTAAGTAAACGTGATTAATTTTTCCCTCAATAACTAATAATACTGCATATTTATCGTAATCATCTGTAAATGCAGTTATGGAACCATCTTGTTCCATTTGTGCAAAATATACTTTAGATATATCATATATGCCGTTATTTTTTAATACACTGGCATAAGTCATTATATCTATCTTTGCTTTTCTAAATCCTTCAATATTGAATTTCCCTTTTAATACCAAAGGAATAATTGGTCCTTCGATCAAACCTCGTAAGCGACTGTATTTCTTAGTTAGAAAAGCTATTAAATACACAATAAATGTCCAGATAAATAATACGAGAGCAAATTCCATGATAGAAATATTCGGATTATAGATTATTCCACCTACTAGTCCTCCTAAAACTATATTTTGTATTAAATCAATTCCTGACACCTGATTTAAAATAGTCCTACCCACTAATTTTATATAAACCAGTACTGCGAAAAATGCTACAACTAATTTTATTGAAATAAAGATATTATCATATAAATTAAAACTTCCGAAAAATGCATTTTTTAAATCCATTGTATTTTTTGTAATTTAGTGTTATATACAAAAGTATAAATTAATTCAATATATTGACTTATATTTATTTACTTCTTTTTTGTTTCAAGTATAAAGAAATATATTAATATAAAATTATACTAAAAAGAAAAAAATCAAAAAGCTGAAAGTATATACTTTCAGCCTATCATAACACATAAAAATATATGAATCTAAATAATTTTAAATCTGATTTTTGATTTTTTTATTCACAGTTATCTTATTTGAAAAAAATTATATAATTAGCTTTCTCTAAATTTATATCATACAATATTTCAAAACATTAAACGCTTTATTTAGTAATTAACTTTTGTTAAATATTAATTACTGCTATTTCTAAAATCACAATTTATTTTCAAGGTCATAAATCTAATATTGTTTACGCATTTCCGTAGCTGCTCCTACCATTTCAATGAGTGATTTTTCTGTTTCCTCCCACCCTCGTGTTTTAAGTCCACAATCAGGATTTATCCATAACTGATCAACCGGTATGCTTTTTATTGCTTTTTGTAGCAAGGAAATCATTTCCTGCTTAGAAGGTACTCTTGGAGAATGTATATCATAAACACCAGGACCTATATCATTTGGATACTTAAATTCTGAAAAAATACTTAAAAGCTTCATATCTGATTTAGAGCATTCAATAGTAATTACATCTGCGTCCATATCAGCTATATTTTGTATTATATCGTTGAATTCAGAATAACACATATGAGTATGAATTTGAGTTCTATCCTCAACTCCGCAGGAGGCAATTCTAAATGCTTTTATTGCCCAATCCAAATAGTTTTTCCATTCATTTTTACGTAAGGGAAGTCCTTCTCTGATTGCGGGTTCATCGATTTGAATAATTTTTATACCTGCTTTTTCAAGGTCCAACACTTCTTCTCTTATTGCTAATGCAATCTGGAAACATGTATCTTTTCTTGGTTGATCGTCTCTTACAAAACTCCATTGCAATATAGTAACGGGACCGGTCAACATTCCTTTTACATTTTTATTTGTTAACGACTGAGCATAAGAAGACCATTTCACTGTCATAGGATGTGGTCTAAAAATATCTCCATATATGATAGGTGGCTTTACACAACGACTTCCGTAGCTTTGTACCCATCCGTTTTTAGAAAAGGCGACTCCGTCTAACTGTTCTCCGAAATATTCAACCATATCATTACGTTCAAATTCGCCATGAACTAATACATCAATGCCTATTTTTTCTTGGAAACGAATTGTTTTTTCAATTTCTTTTTTTACCAACTCTTCATATTCTAAAGATGTTATTAATCCTTTTTTCAATTTTGATCTCCAACTACGAACTTCTGAGGTCTGAGGAAAAGAGCCTATTGTTGTTGTAGCAAATGAAGGTAATTGCAATGCTTCTTTTTGTTTTTTCTTACGTTCTGAAAAAATAGATTCTCTTTTATCTACTACACTTTCTATATTTTTTATTTTTTCTTTAACCTTCTCATTATGTATTAAGGTAGAAGTTCTTCTACTTTCGACAATTTTTTTATTTTCTTGTAATTTTTTTTGTAATTCCGAATCATTTTCTTTCTCTGCAAGACGTTTCAATGTAACTACCTCATCGATTTTTTGCTTGGCAAATGCTAACCATTTTTTAGTTTCTAAAGAAAGTGATTTTGTATCTGTTTCCAAATCTAAATCTACGGGACTGTGAAGTAGTGAACATGAAGGCGCTATCATGACACGGTCTGCACCTATTTTGGAAACTGCTTTATGAATCATTTCCAAAGAATTTTCAAAATCGTTTTTCCAGATATTTCTTCCGTCAACGATTCCTAGGGATAAAATAATATTTCCAGGAATATTGCCTAATATTTCTTCTAGTTGCTGGGGACAACGAACCAAATCAATATGTAAAGCTTGTATCGGAAGTTTATAGGCTAGCTGTAAATTATCTTTTATGCCGTCAAAATAAGTAGTAAGCAACTTGTTTATATAAGGAAATTGCTTATGAATTTCTATATATGCGTATTCGAATGTTTCTTTTGTCTTTGTATCTAAATCCAAGGCTAAGAAAGGTTCATCAAACTGTACCCATTCAACCCCTTCTTCTTTTAATCTTGTTAAAATTTCCACATATACGGGAAGTATATTTTTTATTAAGTCCAACTTATTGAAATTCTCTTCTTTCTCCTTTCCTAACAATAAATAAGATACCGGACCTATAATTACAGGTTTTGTTTTGATTCCTGCTTTTTTAGCCTCTAAATATTCATCTATGATTTTTGTAGAAAATAATGAAAATTTCTGATTACTTTCAAATTCCGGTACGATATAATGATAATTAGTATCGAACCATTTGGTCATTTCCATAGCTTTTATATCAATACCTTCTTTTTGAAAGCCCCTTGCCATAGCAAAGTATAAATCCAATTCTGTATTTGATTTATCCAGTATTACCTTATTATATCTTTTGGGAATTGCTCCTACCATCAGGGACATATCTAGTACCTGATCGTAATAGGAGAAATCATTGGACGGAATCCAGTCTATTCCTATTTCTTTTTGTGTCATCCAGTTTTGATGCCGAATATTTTTTCCTGTTATCATCAGCTCTTCTACTGATGCTTTACCTGCCCAATATTTTTCACAGGCTTTTTTAAGTTCTCTGTCACTACCAATACGCGGATAGCCTAGATTGTGTGTCTGCATTTGTATAACTTTTTAAACGATTATATTATAAAAAGCTCTTATTGCTAAACTTCACAATGCCTTTTTGTTATGAATTGGAAATACAAAATAAAATATGATATTAAAAAGCCCTCTTCTCTAAAAATAACGAAAGGAGAATTTTATTATCATTCTTTATACTCTGTGATCTTGCTCTTATTCGCGAAAGCATTGTCAATTAAGAATAGGCAGGTCTCCTGGCTTATAACATTTTATCTGCCTTCTCACCTTTTACATGGCAATGGCTTATTTTGATAAAACTATTTTACGTTATTTACAGTTGCGCGTCAGCTCACGATTTACACATGATTCCCTATTAAGCTGTTATTACACAGCACCTTATTCCTTGTTGATAAAGAAATTAAGTAAAGAACTTATTTATACAAAGATAAAAACCTTTTCTTTTATTTCTTTATTTATATAAATAAAATTTTAAACCTATATTCAATTTCTAAATTATAACTAATTTATGTTTTATTTAAAACAATTTTTTTAATCGATCTTTGGAAAAACCTTTAAGCTCTGATAAGTTACCTTTTTTAATTTTTAACACCCATTCAGGGTCTTCTAATAATGCACGTCCCACAGCTATTAAATTAAACTCATCTTGATCCATTCTTCGGTCTAGTTCATCCAGAAAACTACTATTTACATCAAAGCTCTCTCCTCTGAATGCTCCTAAAAAATCTCCGTTTAGTGCAACTGAACCCACACTTATTGATGGCTTACCAGTAATTTTTTTCGCCCATCCTGCAAAATTTAAATTTGAATTTTCAAACTCAGGCTCCCAAAACCTTCTTTGAGAACAATGAAAAATATCTACTCCTGCCTCTGATAATGGCAGTAACCATTCTTTCATTTCTTCCGGAGACTTAGCAATCTTTGCTGAATAATCCTGTTGTTTCCATTGAGATAATCGTAATATTATAGGAAACTCTGCTCCTACTGCACTTCGTACGGCTTTGACGATTTCAATAGCAAAACGGCTTCGTTGGGAAATCGTTGAACCTCCCCATTTATCTTTGCGCCTATTAAGTTTATCCCAAAAGAATTGATCAATAAGATATCCATGTGCCCCATGCAATTCGAGTGAATCAAATCCTATTTTTTTTGCTTGATAGGCAGCGTCTGCAAACGCATCTATCGTTTCTTTTATGTCATCTTCACTCATTTGTTTTCCTCCTTCGGTATCTGGATTTAGCAGACCGGAAGGACCTTCAAAAGGCTTGTGAGGTCTCCAATTTCTTTTGGGCGGGATAATTCCCATATGCCAAATTTGTGGGGCTATTTTTCCATCCTTAGCATGAACTGCATCAACTACTCTTTTCCATCCTTCTAAAGCTTCATCGCCATAAAATTTCGGAATATTCAGATCATTAGAAGAGGAAGATCTATCAACGACTGTCCCTTCTGTTATAATGAGACCGACTTCCGATTGGGCTCTTCTTTCATAATACTCCGCTATTTCTTTAGTGGGAATTCCATTATAAGCAAAAGACCTTGTCATTGGTGCCATCACTATCCTATTTTTCAAGAACAGATTTTTATAGTTAAATGGCTCAAATAATTTATATATTTTCATGGTTTATTCTACTTCGTATACTAAGCGAACCGTAATATTTGCTGTTTTGTACTTAGAGGTTACGTTAAAAGCTCCTCCCCATGAATAATCATCTTCAGAAGAATTTTGTGCAGTAATTTGAAAGACTCCCTGATTTGCACTTTTCACATTCTTCAATTTACATCCGGTACTTAAAGCTATTTCTTCTGCTCTTCTTTTTGCATCCTTGGTTGCATCTGATATCATTTTTATTTTTAAATCAGATAATTTTGTATAGTAATATAATGGGGATCTAGAATATAGCTCAACTCCATTATTAATTAATTCTGTAATCTGACGTGAGAGATCTTCAACTTTTAGAACATCTTTAGATTCAATGGTAATGGTTTGATTTAATTCGTATCCGGTAAAAAATTTTTGAGATTCATTTGCTGTATATTTATAATCATATTGTTTGGAAATATCAACAGCTGAAAAAACCATTTCTTTTTCAGTAAACCCTTTGGAGATAAGATACTCTGTTATCGTTTGCCTATCTGATTCTAATTCTGCATAGGCTTGTTTTAAATCTAAGCTCTTTTTTGAAAAGTCAGCTTTCCACACTATAAAATCCGCAACAAAATCTTTGGTTCCTAAACCCTTAACAGCTATGGTGTTAGATTGATATTTCTTTTTATATGAACTTCCTATAAAAAAAGCAGCTACAACAATTGATACGGACGCAATTAGCGATGAAATGACAATATAATTCTTCATAATATTTTTTTTCAAATATACAAAAAAAGCACCTCAAGATAAGGTGCTCTTTTTTATATATTAAAATTTATATTTTTTGCTATAATGTATTAATATTATTTAAATCCTCAAAAGCTTTTTCTAATCTTTTAGAAAATTCTTCTTCACATTTTCTCACCCATACTCTTGGATCGTAAAATTTCTTATTAGGAGCTTCATCTCCAGTAGGATTTCCAACTTGAGTTCTTAAGTAATCAATATTTTTTTCCACATAATCTCTAGCCCCTTCAGTATAAGCAAATTGTAAATCTGTATCTATATTCATTTTAACAACTCCATAACTTATTGCTTCTCTAATATCTAATAATGAAGATCCTGATCCTCCATGGAAAACAAAATTAATAGGTTTTGATGGTCCTCCTACTTGTTTTTGAACATATTCTTGAGAATTATGTAAAATTTTCGGTTCTAATTTCACATTACCTGGTTTGTAAACTCCGTGTACATTACCAAATGCTGCAGCAATAGTAAAATTTGGACTTATTGCACTTAGTGATTTATATGTTTTATAAACATCTTCCGGTTGGGTATATAGTTTTGAACTTTCTATGTCTGAATTATCTACTCCGTCTTCTTCTCCTCCTGTAATTCCAATTTCAACTTCTAATGTCATTCCTAATTTTGCCATTCTTTCAAAGTATTTTGAAGAAATTGATAAATTTTCATCTAGTGGTTCTTCTGATAGGTCTAACATATGTGAAGAATAAAGAGTTTTTCCTTCCTTTTTATGAAATTCCTCGCATGCATCCAATAAACCATCAACCCATGGCAATAGTTTCTTAGCACAATGGTCTGTGTGTAAAATAACTGTAGCACCATAAGCTTCTGCTAATGTATGGACATGCTTTGCTCCAGCTATAGCCCCTAAAACATCTGCTCTAAGAGATTGGTTTTTAAATCCTTTACCTGCATTAAATTGAGATCCTCCGTTTGAAAATTGAATAATTATAGGTGCATTTACTTTGACCGCTGTTTCTAAAGCCGCATTGATATTGCTTGAACCTATAACATTACATGCCGGTAATGCAAACTGTTTTTCTTTAGCATAATCGAATATCTCTTTAACTAAAGATCCGGTTGCCACACCTGCTGGAAATTTTCTACTCATGATATTATATTTTTTTTTGTTATACTTTTTAATTGTAAATGTAAAAACAATTTATATCGCATAGCGTTATTTTATATTGAAATTTCTCATGTTTTTATTTTTTTTAACAAAAAGTTATGACTTTAGTTATCTCATTATTTTAAATTTTAATCAGCCATTTAAGATTTAACATATGTTATATATATTCTTTCATTTGTCAAACAATTCTCTTACTCTTCTAGATTTTGTAATTATTCTTAATATTAGCTTTACATAATATTAAACAACATTTGTTAATTAAATCAATTATCATACTATTTTTTTTTCAATCTAAATTACTTGAGAAAATGTATCTTTTGATAACTAATTTTTGAGTTTTATACAAATTATTCTTATCCTATTCTAAAATAGGAAAGTTGGAAACTATAAATTTAGCTTAATTTAATGCATTTTAAGATTTCTACATGTACGCGATTAATAAAAAAATAAATGCCTTATATAAAATATAAGGCATTTTTTAATCTGAAGATTTTTTATTTTAAAATTGCGGTAACATTTTCATAATTGGGTTCATGAGTAGTTTCTGTAACTTGTTCATCATATATAACTTCACCTGATTCATTTAGTACTATAACAGATCTACTAAATAATCCCTTTAAAGGACCATCTACAAATTCTAATCTATAGTCTTTACCAAAATCTGATCGAAATGCTGATAAAGGAATCACATTATCCAATCCTTCTGCTGCGCAAAAGCGTTTTTGCGCAAATGGAAGATCTTTTGATATACATAATACTACTGTGTTATTCATTTCTGAAACTTTTTCATTAAATTCCCTTACGGACATAGCACATGTATCTGTATCTACGCTTGGAAATATATTTAAAATAACTCTTTTTCCTTTATAGTCTGATAATTTTTTTTCTGATAAATCCGAATCTACTAATATAAAGTCCGGTGCTTTATTTCCTACTTCAGGAAGATTTCCCAAAGTATGCACTTCATTACCTCTTAATGTAATTGTCGCCATTGTATTAATCTTATTTACTTTTATGTATATTTTTTATAAGACTAAAGTATGAAATAATATTTATCAGATTATTTTTATATATTAATTTATATAATTATTTAATCAATTATTTCTATATAGGATTATATTTATTGTTTAAATATGCTGAAATAGCATTTCATATAAAATATGTATTAATTAGCTATTTTTTTAAAAATACTTGATTAAATTTGGATAATAAAACTTGTGTAAAATGCAACCAATTTTTAAATTCTGCCCAAATTGTAAAGGTGATCATCTTGAATATCCACATGGATCTAAAATTGTATGCCCAGATTGTAAATTTGAATATTATCATAATACAGCCGGAGCCACAGCTGTTATTATTCAAAAAAAAGATGAAATTTTATTTACTATTAGGAATAAAGAACCCCAAAAAGGCTACTTGGATCTTCCGGGTGGTTTTATAGATGCTAATGAGACTGCAGAATATGGTAGTTTTAGAGAATTGCAGGAAGAATTAAATATATCTATTGATAAGTCTAAACTTCAATATATTGATTCATACCCTAATACCTATTTATATAAAGACATTTTATATAATACTATTGATTTATTCTTTTTCTATAAAGATGATAATTTATCTATTATCGATTTTGATCCTGATGAATTAAAGGGGGTTGTTTGGAAAAAATTATCAGAAATTGATTTTGATGAAATTGCTTTTGAAAGCCATAAAAAGACCTTGAAAAAACTAATGAAAATTTAATATTATCTCATTTTTTAATTGTTAATTATGCTGCTTCTTAACCTTCATTAATTACAAAGCATTCCTAGTAATCAAATTCTAAATAATATAGACATTTTTCTATTAAAAAAATAATAAATGATAATAATAAGATCGACATGATAATTAACATATCGACTATTCCTTAGATTAAAATTTAACTATTTAATATTTTAATTATACTCAATTAAGGATAGAGTGTTTAAAAATATATATTGAATAATATCTTTTTTGAATTTTAAATTAAGCATAAAACTCAAAAAGAAATGATTCTAATAAATTAGAATCATTTCTTTATTTTACTTCCAAATTAATAAAAAACAAAAACTATTTCTAGAAAGTAAAAATTAATATTTCTCATTTTTTATGATGTGTTTGAAGCCTAAACTTCCTCTTTTGCTAATGTAATAAAATATATCTTATTTATAAAATAATTTAAAAAAAATAATTTGATTTTTTATTGCAAAAAGAACCTGTAACTCATTATATATTAATAATATCAGATTTACCTAAACATTTTTTTAATCTATTGTTAAAGATGTTAACATTAATTAAATTTTTTAACTTTATACTTTTCTTATAAATAATATTAATTTTATTTACTTTATTTATATATGAAAAATTTGAATTTTTATGAAAAAGTATATCAAATTGTGAGAAAGATTCCTTATGGTAAGGTAACTACCTATGGCCATATTGCAGCACATTTAGGTATAAAAAGCTCATCTAGAATGGTTGGATACGCTATGAATTCATCTCATACATTAGCTGATTTACCTGCTCACAGAGTAGTAAATCGTAAAGGTATATTAACGGGAAAATTTCATTTTCCTACTCCCACATTGATGGAAGAATTATTAGAGAATGAAGGGATCCGAATCAAAAATGATAAGATTATTAATCTTAAAGATTATTTATGGATACCTGAAAATGATTAATATTTTATTTTATCAATGTAAAAATTTTATTTAAATTTGCAAATATTAGAAAAGCCTAACAATTGAGTAAGAAGTCTCTACAAGAAGTTCATGCTACTATAAGCACCGAAAATCCTAAAAAATGGAAAAAAATTCTTTCTTTTTTTGGTCCGGCATATCTCGTTGCCGTAGGTTATCTTGATCCTGGAAATTGGGCTACAGATATAGCAGGTGGGAGCAAGTTTGGATATGCATTAATATGGGTTTTATTAATGAGTAATATTATGGCTCTTCTTCTTCAAGCCCTGAGTGCTCGACTAGGTATTGTAAGAGGTTTAGATTTAGCCCAAACTAATAGGGAATATTATCCTAAATGGATGAACTATATTTTATATAGCTTCGCAGAAATAGCTATTGCAGCTACTGATTTGGCTGAGGTTTTAGGAATGGCAATCGGACTACAGCTTCTATTCGGTCTTGATCTTATTTGGGGAGTTTGGCTTGCTGCATTAGACACGTTAATTTTGCTGGTTTTACAAAGATTTGGCATGAGGAAAATGGAAGCCTTTATTATTTCATTAGTTGCTATTATAGGAGGTTGTTTCCTTATGGAAATGTTTTTAGCTAAGCCTGATTTAATTGAAGTTTCAAAGGGCTTTAAACCTACTCTACCCAATACTGAAGCTTTATATATAGCTATTGGGATTATTGGAGCAACGGTAATGCCACATAACTTATATCTACATTCTGCTTTAGTTCAAACCAGAAAAATTAAACGAGATCATGCATCAATTAAACGAGCTATCAAATATAATTTTTATGATAGCCTTATTGCTTTAAATATGGCATTTTTCGTAAATGCCGCTATATTGGTCCTAGCAGCATCAACTTTTTATAAAGCAGGCTTGCATGATGTTTCAGGCTTGCATGATGCCTACAAAATGCTATCAGATTTGCTCGGACCATTATCTCCATTTCTTTTTGCCGTAGCTTTAATTGCCGCAGGACAAAGTTCAACTGTTACCGGAACACTTGCCGGACAAATTGTAATGGAAGGTTATCTTCATTTTAGAATGAATCCTGCATTACGGAGGTTATTAACACGAATGCTTGCAATAATACCGGCCGTTGTTGTAATAAGCATATTAGGAGAAAATTCTGTTGATGAAATGCTCATTTTTAGTCAAGTTCTCTTAAGTATGCAATTAGGCTTCGCAATAATCCCACTTATTCATTTTGTTAGTGATAAAGAAAAGATGGGTACATTTGCCATTAAATTACCTGTTAAAATTATATCTTGGATCATTTGTATCATCATAATAATATTAAATATAAAATTAATTTATGATGAAGAAATTAATGTATATGCTAATGAAAATGTCTCTTTGGCTGTAAAAATACTCTTAGGCACAGTATCCTTAAGTTTATTATTATTTTTAATTAGCATTGTCTTATATCCATGGATTAAAAAAACTAAAAAATTAAATTTTAATATTCATCATTTACCTCCTCAAAAAAGTATTAAACAAATACATTCTTTCAAAGTTATTGGAATAGCTTTAGATTTTAGTACAGGAGACCAACGGGTTCTTGATTATTTACCAATTTTTGCTGGTACAAATTCATTGATTTTATTGTTTCATGTTACAGAAAGTGCTTCAGCTAATTATAATGGAAAAATGGCGGATGACTTTGAAGTAAAATTCGATCAAAATAAGCTTGATGAATATAAAAATTTTCTTATAAAGGAAGGATATACAAATGTTGAGACAAAATTGGGATTTGGAAATCCTGCAGTTTCACTTCCCCAATTAATTACCGAAAATAAAATTGATGTCTTATTAATGGCTAAACATGAATATAAAGGAATTGCTGATTTTACTTTTGGAGTTATGACAAACAGATTGAGCAACAAAACTAATGTTCCTATTTTGGTTGTATAGCTTACTTTCTAAAAAAGTATTTTTTTTATTTTAGTTCTTATTGTTTAAATACAATTTAATTTTTCTTTATTTATATGATATTTTACGTTTTTTCTAACTATATATAATTTATATAAGCCATTTATATTCCTAAATTTTTAAAAATGTATTAGCATTTTTTTGATTCATATAGATATAATATTACCTCTAAATGCTAATAGTACTCAAATAAAAAAGCAAAAAGAGACTGGAAATATGATATATAAAAGATTGTAAGAAAAAAAATGCTTTTTATAATATAAAACAAAATTAGTATTTGCTTGTATCTAATGGTAATTTTACACCTGATAAATACACCTTTTAAATGATTATCCTTCTCCTATAAACCTACAAAACACGATTAAATAGCTTTACAAACGTCTTTTTATTTAAGAAAACAAGTTTACCTCTGGAATAAAATATCTATTTTTTATCTAACCTTTTAACTAATCCAAAAACATATATTTTGTTATGGACTAACATTTGGAGTAACAAAAAATATGTGAATTTTATTAAACTTATATGTTAACTTTATAAGTATAAGTTTTGTAATAAAAACATAAACTCATATCCCTATTACAAACAAAATAAGTGAAAATTAAGCAAAATATTGATTGTTAATGATTAAGTATTTACTTTTAAAATATTGATGCGTGTGTATCAAATTCTAAAATTTCTTTGTATTTGAATTACATTAAATAATTGAGCAATATCTTCTAGAAATAATTCTTTATCTTCATAATAATGTTTAATGAATGAATTGATATAATTTTACCTTTCCTACATCATGTTTTATAATCTTTTTAACAATTATACCTTCTGTTTTATGAACGATTACATAGTTCCATTTATTAATATGTAATTTATATTTCTAATATTCTTTTTTGACTTCTCTACTTAGTAACAAGTCTCCTTCTTAAAATCTTTCTTAGCTATAATTATTCATACTGTCTATTCCCTTTTACTTTAAACATAACATAATGATCTTTTAATTCTCTATCAATATATTGGCTATGTTGATAGAATCTATATATTTGGAATCATCAAAACCGCCAAGATAACCCACATAAGCATATTGAAAAATAATAGGAACTTCTATAATGTTAGAATTAACCAAAATAGCTTCTTCTTTTCTGTTATTTTTCAACATTTATCCTTTCCTAGTTAATAACCAACCTGTATTTAATTCAGGGCAATGTAATAGCAATTCTCATTATTTTATCGGGTTGAATAGATACTTATATTTATATAATCAAAAGGCACTTCTATCGTAGTTTCAAAACTTCTTATAGATATTTTTTTTAAGTCTTTATTTAACAAACAATTTAATATAAAATAATATTTACTTGCTAAATAATAAAAATATTTTTATTTCTTTTAAACGTTTTGAAAATTACTTTTTTTGTTCCATAATTTAACATATTTTTGATTCCTATTATTTTATATTTATTATTTCATGAGAACTTTTCTTAACTTACTTATTATAATTTTAGTGCTATTTAGTATTTGTTTTGAAACCTATAATTTTGTTTACGTGGATATGCATCCATTTATTTTAAATGAACAATCCCATATCACTCGTTATATATATTATTATAGCTATTTTACTGTACAATCAAATTTGGCAGTAGGAATAAGTTCCTTAATTTTACTTATTAATCCTACTTACTCTAGTAATTGGTTTCGCTTATTACGAATAGATAGCATTATTTGTATTGTTATAACCTGTATAGTATATAATGTAATGCTGCGTGATGATGATCATAATCTTAAGGGAATTGCAATGTTTACAAATGAAGCATTACATGTAATCATTCCTTTTTTAGCAGTACTAAATTGGCTAGTATTTGGTCCTAGAAAAATACCAAACAAGAAAATTATGATTACTGCTATTATTCCTCCCCTTATTTATGTTATCTATATTTTCATAAGAGGTTATATTACAGATTTATATCCTTATCCTTTTCTTGACGCAAGTAAAATAGGGTTAACACAAGCTTTATTAAATACAGGTGTGGTTGTTTTGTTATTTTTATTTTTAGAAATTATCCTACTATATATAGATAAAAAATTAGCTAATTAGTTTATAATATATATTGTAAATAAAATATTCTTTCAATAAGTTTTATGAAAAATAAAAAAGACTGTAATTATACAGTCTTTTTTATTTTATTATAGATTTCTATGAATTATAATCTTATAAATCCAGTAATTTTAACTTCAGAATCAACAGATTTTACATAATCTTCTACTGAGATTTTTTCACCCATAATATAATCCTGCTTTAACAAGGTATTATCTTTAAAAAACTTGTTAAGTTTTCCTTTAGCAATATTTTCTAACATTGCCTCCGGTTTACCTTCTTGACGTAATTGATCTTTAGCTATTTCAAGTTCTTTTTCAATGACACTTGAATCTACTTGAGATTCGTCTAATGCAATTGGATTCATTGCTGCAACTTGCATAGATATATTTTTAGCTACTTCTGCGGCACTATCGAAAGATTTTGATAAACCTACAGCAGAAGCTATTTTATTCCCGGCATGTATATAAGAACCTACAAATGGCGCTTCTAATGTTTTAAATCCGGATATTTCTATTTTTTCTCCTATTACCCCTGTTTGCTCAATAAGTTTTTCGCTTACAGAAATACCATTGAAATCAGCAGCCAATAGCTCTTCTTTTGTATTGAAATTTAATGCTAAATTGGCAAATTCCTTAGCTAATTTAACAAAATCCTCATTTTTCGCTACGAAATCGGTTTCACAGTTTAATTTAATTATTACTGCTTTAGTATTTTCTCCGTTTACTGCTGCAATAACAGCTCCTTCATGATTTTCTCTATCTGCTCTGTTTGCTGCAACTTTTTGTCCTTTTTTTCTTAATAAATCAACCGCTTTATCGAAATCTCCTTCGGCTTCAACTAAAGCTTTTTTTGAGTCCATCATTCCTGCTCCTGTAGCATTTCTTAGTTTTGCTACATCTGCTGCTTTTGGTGAATATGACATCTTTATTTTTTATTTAAGTTTAACTTTATTATGCGTTATTTTCTTCTTTACTATCAGAAGCCTCTGTATCATTAGTATCTTGTACCAAAACATCTTCTTCTTCAGCAACGCCTTCTTCTTTAGCCTTAGCTTTTTCTGCTTTTCTTACACTTAATCCCTCTTTAATAGAATTGGTAACTGTTTCTAATATTAGGTCGATAGATTTTGAAGCATCGTCGTTACCCGGAATAGGAAAATCTACTAATTGAGGATCCGAATTGGTATCGACAATTGCGAAAACAGGTATACCTAATTTTTTTGCTTCCGTTACTGCAATATGTTCTCTTAAAATATCTACTACAAAAAGAGCTGAAGGTAAACGAGTCATATCAGCGATAGATCCTAAGTTTTTTTCTAGTTTTGCTCTTTGACGATCTACTTGTAGCTTTTCTTTTTTAGATAGAGTTTCAAAAGTACCATCTTTTTTCATTCTATCAATAGAATTCATTTTTTTAACGGCTTTTCGGATTGTAACAAAGTTCGTTAGCATTCCTCCTGGCCATCTCTCTGTTATATAAGGCATATTAACAGATTCTGCATGTTTTGCTACAATATCTTTTGCTTGTTTTTTCTTCCTGATGTTGCAATTTTCCCTAAAGCATTTGATGCCTCATCTAATTTTACAGATGTTTTGTGTAAATCAATAATATGGATTCCATTCTTCTCCATAAAAATATACGGAGCCATGTGTGGATTCCATTTTCGGGTAAGATGACCGAAATGCACTCCTGCATTTAAAAGGTCTTTTACGTCTACTTTTGCCATAATTTTTTTAGTTTACGTTCCGCAGTTTTTGCAATCAACTTAAAATAAATTTAGTTTGGATGCTAAGCTAAACGGCAAATTTAAATTATTTATTAAATTGTTATTTTTTTATATAAAATAACCACTAGAAAAAAATAGTGGTTATAAATATTTTAGATAGTTTCTTCAATAGTCGGATTAACGTTTAGAGAATTGGAATCTCTTACGTGCTTTTTTCTGACCGAATTTCTTTCTTTCTACCATTCTAGGATCTCTAGTTAAAAGTCCTTCTGGTTTTAAAACTGCTCTGTTTTCTTCATTTAATGATACTAAAGCTCTTGAAATTGCTAATCTGATGGCTTCAGCCTGTCCAGTTACTCCTCCTCCATATACATTTACTTTAATATCATATTGACCTAAAGTTTCAGTTAATTGAAAAGGTTGAGCTATTTTATATTGTAATACTTCTGTCGGAAAGTAAACTTTATAATCTTTACCATTTATAGTGAACTCTCCTTGTCCTTCAGAAAGATATACTCTTGCAACAGATGTTTTTCTTCTTCCTATTTTATGTGTAACTGCCATTATTTTTAGATGAAAGCGTTAATATCAAATGATTTAGGTTGTTGAGCTACTTGTTCATGCTCTGCCCCTTCATATAAGTATAAATTTTTAAGTACTTTTCTTCCTAATTTATTTTTAGGAAGCATTCCTTTTACTGCATACTCTAACAATCTTCTAGGATCTTTTACCTTAATTTCGGCAACACTTGAAAATTTTTGCCCACCGGGATACCCTGTATGTCTTACATATTCTTTCTGTTCTGTTTTATCCCCTGATAAAACAACTTTTCCAGCATTGATAACAACAATATTATCTCCACAGTCTGCATGTGGGGTGAAATTTGTTTTATGTTTTCCTCGCAAAATTTTAGCTATTTTAGAAGCTAAACGACCTAATTTTTGTCCATCTGCATCAATAAGTAACCACTCTTTATTTGCAGTCTCTTTGTTTGCTGATATGGTTTTGTAACTTAGTGTATTCACTTTTCTTCTTTTACCTTTATTAAAAATCAACCTAAATAGGGTTGCAAATTTAAAAAATATTTTTAATCTAACAAATATCTTACAAACATTTTATAGTTTTCTTTTGTAATTATAATAGAGTATATTTCTCCATTTCAATAGGCTTTAGAAGTTTATTATCTTCCTTATTCTTTAATATGCTAAAAAAGTTCTATTTTTAATTTAATTAGTTTAATTAAATTTGAATTTTATTTATCGCGTTTTGTTCTTTTTTTTGAAATTATTGTTTAATGTTTTATTTATAATAATTTAGTATTACTTTTATATATTATATAAAATTATTTTGATCTTTTAAATATAATAAATTTTCCAAAATAACTAATGAGCTTCCTTTTGAGCTTTTCTTCTATATCTTATATTGTATTTTGTATTTTACAATTCATTCTTCCCCGTCCATTATTCAACATTTTATCATATTTTTTGGTATCGAATTTTTAGTTTTATTAACCTTAACCTTAGTCTTATCTCCCTTATATATTTATTTTTCATAGTATTATGCTAAAGATTAAATAGTATAATCTAAAAACATTTTTTTATAAAATATGCTCTCATTTGTTATTTTTTGCCTTAAATCTATTAAATTTACATGCGATACATATCATTTCTATGAAAAGGCTATTTTTTTTATTTTTACTAATATTTACTATTCTTAGCTATAGTCAGAGTTCAAGATGGAAAGATTATTTTTCCTATTTCAATGTCAAGAACATTCAAAAAGTTGATAATCTCATTTTCTGTGCCACTGAAAATGGTTTATTTTCTTACAATGAATCAAACGGTGAATTAAAAAAAATATCAAAAGCTAACGGTTTACATGAAGTCAGTATTTCAGCCTTTGCATATAACCCAAGTAGTAAATCTATAATTATTGGTTATAGTAATGGTAAATTAGACATTATAATGCAGGATAAAATTCATTTAATTGTTGATATCCCTTTAGATCAAAATTATCAAGGAAGCAAACAAATCAATCATATATACACGGAAGGAGATTATGCCGTACTTTCAATGGATTTTGGAATAGCTTTATTTAATTTAAAAAAACTTGAATTTAAAGAAACTTGCTATTTCAAACAAGGTCTCAATTATTATAAGGTTAATAAAAGTGTAATTTTTAATAATAAAATATATGCTGCTTCTAACTACGGGATATATTCTCATACCATAGATAATTTACTTCCTAATTTTTCAGCTTGGAATCTTTCTAATAAAGGAACAAACTATAATCAAATAGTCAAAAATAATTCCATATTAGTAGCCAGTTCTTATAATACTCTTTATAAAAGTGAAGACGAAGGTTTATCTTGGGAAAATCAAGGAAATTATCCTAATTTAAATGATATTGTTTCCATTGACAATTCCATTTTATTAGTACAAAAGAATAAAATGGTTTTACTAGATAATACTCTTAACGTTTTAAAATTTAAAGAATTTTCAGATAATTTAAATACAGGTTTTTATTCTCATGATATTTTTTATGGAGGAACTCAATCAAAAGGTCTTTATCTAGATTCCACTTATCTAGTACCGGATGGTCCTTTTAATAATCGTTCATATTCTCTGACGATTTTTGATAATCAATTATGGGTTGCCCCCGGTGGAAGAAATCTTGTTAATAATTTTCAGTCTAGCGCTAACACTTATGGCTTTTACCATTTTAATGGACAAAAATGGAATCATATCGATTACGAAAGCCTTAATAAGGAAAGGTATATCATGAAGGTAATCCCAAATAGCAATAATGCTAATGAAGTTTTCATCCTTTCTTATGAAAACGGCTTATTAAAAATGGTAGATAATAAGTTGCAAGCAATATACAATCATACCAATTCTTCAATTAAACAAAATGAACGTCTTGTTGGCGGTGGTTTTGATAGTAATGGTAATTTAATTGTTGTACAAACTTGGTCTGCCGAAACCAATAACGGAGTTAATAATGCTATTAATATAAAAACACCAACTGATGAATTCAAATATTTAAGCCTCTTGCCTAAAAGAATCAACCAAACCGGAGGAGCTATGGATCCTTATATTGATTCTCAAGGATATGTATGGGTACCTTCTCCAAGAAATAATGGGCTTGTAGTATATAATTATAATCGTACTCCGCTAAATACTTATGACGACAAAATTTATTTAATCAATTCGGATAAAAATTCTGGAAGTTTACCTTCCAATAATGTTATGTGTGCGACCTTAGATAAATCGGGTACTGCTTGGATTGGTACCGATAGCGGTCTACGTATATTACGAAACCCTTATCAGGCATTAGAATCCGGGATTTACAATACAGAAAGAATTGTAATTTCTCAAAATGGTTTAGGAGAAGAAGTTCTACGTGAAACCAAAATTAATGTTATTAGAACAGATGGTGCTGATAGAAAATGGATAGGCACTAATAGTTCTGGCGTTTTCTATTTATCGGAAGATGGAACAACTCTTTTAAATAAATTTACGGAAGAAAATTCACCATTACCTTCAAACCTGATAACAGATATACAAATTGATCAATCAGGCGAAGTTTATTTTGTTACTCCTTCCGGCATAGTCTCTTATAGAGGTGATATTATTGATTCTGGCGATGAATTTGGAAATGTGGTTGCCTATCCTAATCCTGTTAGACCTGGTTATACAGGAAATATAACTATTCGAGGATTAGCTCATGACGCTTATGTTAAGATTACTGATGTGTCAGGCAACCTTGTATATGAAACCAGGGCCCCAGGTGGTGTTGCTATTTGGAATGGAAACAATTTTAAAGGTAAACCGGTGGCTTCAGGGGTATATTTAGTTTTAATGAGCAATTCTGAGGGGAAAAAACATGCAACTACTAAAATTGCAATTATCAGATAAGGTCGAATAATGATTGAATCCACTAAAGCAATTGTTTTATCTTTTTTAAAATATGGAGATTCTTCCCTCATTATTAAGTGCTATACTGAAAAATTCGGGTTTAAGAGTTTTATCTTAAAAAATTCTTTTTCGAAGAAATACAAAAAAAGTCATTTTATCTTTTTATTTAATGAAATCGAGCTTGTCTTCTATTCTAAAAAAAATAATTCTTTAGAACTAATTAAAGAAATTCATCAAGGTCATATTTTCAATACTATTCATACAAATATTATTAAATCATCAATCATAACTTTTATTGGAGAAATAGTAAATCAAACTCTTAAAAATGAAGAAACACCAGACTTATCATTATATGGCTTCATAAAGAAAAGTTTAATTGATTTGGATTCTAAAGACAATTATTTTTCTGATTTTCATCTATATTTTTTACTTCATTTTTCTAAATATATTGGCTTTTATCCTTTAGAAAATGATTCTGAATTCCCATATTTTATCATTAAAGAGGGAGTATTCTCTTTAAAAGCTAATCCTGTTACTATGGAAGAAAATGCATACTTATGGAAATTATTGCTTACGTATGAATTTAAATCTTCTAAAAATTGCTTTAATACATCACAACGTAAACAGATGCTTACTGAAATTATAACTTATTTTGAAACACATTTGTCTAATTTTAAAAAACCAATTTCTTTGGATATATTAAAGCTCCTTTTTGATTAATAAACTAACTAATTACGAGATAACCCCACTTCCAATTAGTTCATCATCTGTATACCATGCAGCAAATTGCCCTCTAGTTATTGCCGATTGCAAATTTTCAAATTCTATGAATATTCCTTCTTCGTATTGATAAAGCACTGCATTTTGTAGAGCTTGTCTATATCTTATCCGCACTTTTACTTGCATCTGACCTCCCATTTTCAACTTTAAATCTTCTCTAATCCAATGCACTTCCTTTTGCGAAATGAATAAGGCTTTTCTTAATAATCCAGGATGATTTTTACCTTCTCCTACATAAATCGCATTATTAGACACATCGGTATCGATTACAAAGCAGGGTTCTATATGCCCCCCAATGCCCAATCCTTTTCTTTGTCCAATCGTAAAATAATGTGCTCCGGAATGTTCTCCGATAACTTTACCATCTTCTTCCGTGTATTGTTGAGGAGTAGATAAATAAATTAGTTCCTCTTTTTTAGATGTGAATAATCTTTCTTCCTTTTCATATTTATGACTATCAGAAAATATTTCAACTAATTTACCCTTCTTAGGCTTTAATTTCTGTTGTAAAAAATCCGGCAATCTAATTTTGCCGATAAAGCATAAGCCTTGCGAATCCTTTTTATTTGCAGTTATTAAACCAGCTTTTGAGGCAATTTGTCTTACTTCAGGTTTGGTTAAATTCCCTATGGGAAATAATGCTTTTGACAACTGATATTGATTAAGTTGACATAAAAAATAAGATTGATCTTTATTTTGATCAGTTCCGGCTAATAGCTTATAAATGATCTGGCCTTTTTCCATAAAGGAATTTACCCTGGCATAATGTCCGGTTGCTACTTTATCTGCGCCTAATGATAAAGCTGTTTCAAGAAAAATATCAAACTTAATTTCTCTGTTACATAAAACATCAGGGTTAGGTGTTCGTCCTGATTCGTATTCATGAAACATATAATCGACAATCCTTTCTTTATAAATATCAGAAAGATCTATAACTTGATAAGGGATATTTAGCTTTTGAGCTATTAATAATGCATCATTACTATCTTCTACCCATGGACATTCATCTTCTAACGTAAATTCTGAATCATTCCAATTTTTCATGAAAAGACCAATAACTTCATGGCCTTGTTGCTGTAAAAGATATGCAGCTACGCTTGAATCTACTCCTCCTGAAAGGCCTACTACTACTTTCATATTTATCTAATTAAAAAAGCATATTCTATTGTATATAGAATATGCTTTACAGTATTTAACTATAATTTTTACTTCTTAGCAGGTACATTTTCCGGATATCTAGCCATAGATAATTCACGTGATATTGCAGATTTTTCAATTTTAATTTTTCCGGCCATAGTTTCGATAATTAGCCCGTCATCCATTATTTCCGCTATTTTTCCATGAATACCGGAAGTAGTTACAATTCTTGTGCCTTTAGAAATATCATCTTGGAAATTTTTTTCTTGTTTTTGCCTTTTTGTCTGAGGCCTAATAAAAAAGAAATAAAATACTACAAATAGAAGAACCAGGGGAAGGAAAGCTCCTGCTTGCTCCATAAATCCTCCTTTTGCTTGTAAAATTATTGTCAACATAGTATAATTTATTTTAATTTACTTTTGCTTTAAATTTGATAATCTTAGTTTCAAAATTACCTGATACGGCAACAGTTTTAAATACTTCGTCTTTAAAATTTGAAGAATCAAATGTTACTGTTACTTCTCCTTTTTTACCTGGGTATACAGGTTCCGTGGTATATTTGGGAGTAGTGCATCCACAAGATGGCCTTACTTCTGAAATTAATAGTGGCCGTTTTCCAATATTTGTAAATTTAAAAACATGGGTAACAACTTCTCCTTTTTTAATCTCTTTAAAATCATAGTAATCTTCAGTAAATTGAATTACCGATTCTTCTGTAATTTTGGGAATACTCTGCGCAACTTTTTTATCCGGATGGTCTTGTATATGATTTTCTTCCTGTCTTAAAGGCTTATCTTCTTTTTTGCAACCTATTACACATAATAGACCGACCATAATAAATAATATTACTGATTTTTTCATATAATCGGTTTGTTTAAACTTTATTCATATCTCTTGCATATCTATCTAAAATACCATTAATGAATACATTACTTTTTGCACTTGAATAAACCTTTGCCAATTCAATACATTCATTAATTACCACTTTAGCAGGAACTTGAGGGAAATAATTAAGCTCTGTAAACCCCATCGCTAAAATTATTTTATCTATCTCAGCAATTCTATCTAATTCCCAATTATTTGATCTTTGCTCTATCAGTTTTAAACTTTCCGGATAATGTTTAACAGTAGTTCTAAAAAGATTTTTTGCAAATAAAGACCCTTCATCCGATTTTAAAACTTGTATTAATGTATCGAATGGAGCTCCTTCTTCTATTGATTTTATAGTTTTCAATGTCATATTATTAGCAATATGAACATCATCTGCCCAAGAAAGTTTAAGCTCCTCAAACCATTCATACATTATATCATTATCGGCTATATGCTTCAGAAATAATTTAAGCAATATTCTTTTTTCAGATTCAAAATCTGTCTCATTACTTTGCATATATTCCAGATAACTTCTGGAAGTTTGGAATTTTTTAAAAATGAGAGCCGGATAATTGTTATTTAAATGCCAGGATAATTCTAAATGTTTGTCTGAATACTCTTTTCTTGCTTTATTTTTTTCTAATAAATCGAATATCTTATTATTAACAAACTTAAGATTTGGGTTTTTCTCATCCTCTGTTGCAAAGAGTTTTTGTTTTTTTCTTTCAATTACTTCAAGAGCATAATCTCTCACAGCCAATAACAGATTTAACTGATAAATATATAAATCATAAATCTCATCTATAGACTGAAACATTCTATTTTCAACATATTCTAACTCATTCCCACTTATATTGTACGCATACAGAACCTGTAGAATTTTTTCTCTAATTTGCCTTCTTCCTAACACAACGTTATTTTTTTAAGAACTTTGTTAATTACTATTTTTTAGTGTTAAAATTATTCTAACTATTTTACTTTTCGTTAGTTTTTGGCAAAGCCTGTTCTTGTTGAGTATTTGAAGACTGATTTGAGTTTTTGGTTGGAGATGATGTATATACACTCGGTTTTGCTATCAATACTGATGCAAAAATTGACAATACAACTATAACCCCTCCTAATGTCCAGGTTGCCTTATCCATAAAATCATTTGTTTTTTGAACACCAAACATATGTGTTCCACTACCACCGAATGTCGAGCTTAAACCGCCTCCTTTTGGATTTTGCGACAAAACAACCAATATTAGCAAAACGCACGCGATAATGATAAATATCATTATTATTCCATATACTGCTGTCATATTATTTTGAATTTTTTATCTTTTTTATTTTTTTTATTTCTGAAGCAAAATAACTACTTTTTTCTGGATATTTCAAACTTAATATCTTAAAAGCCGTTATTGCCGTATCATATTTACCTTGTTCAACATATAATTGAGCTAAAGTAATTGTCATTAGATTTGCAATATCCTGTATTTCTTCCTTTTTAAACTCTATGCTTTTACTAGATTTAGAATCTTTCACAATCGGCCTTATCTTGGGATTACTCTCAATAAAATTTGAAATAATCGCATTTTGCCTATCTGTCTCATTACTTACTTTTTCAGATTCAGATTTTAAAGGAATTTTTTGCTTTGAAAGAGAAATCCATTGATTAAAAGTTAATTTATCCAAACCTGAAATAATTTCTTCTTTTTCAATTTCAATAGTTTCTATTTTATCGAACTCATTTTCACTAGTCTCCTCTTTAATTATTTTCTCGATATCTAAATCTCTTGATTTTTCAATTTTTTCTTCAAGGAAATCTTGCTCGGGCAAATAATTATTTTTTTGTTCTAATTTATATTCTTCTTCATTTCCCTCATTATCCTTTTCAAGCTCAACTTGAGAATCTGATTTAAATAGATGTGAAATTCCTAATTTTTCAATATTAGTATATGTACAATCATTAAATAGTATACTATTTTCTTTTTTTAACTCATTATCCTCAGATAAAAGCGGCTTAGTTTCGTAAATGTTCTGCACTGGCTCTAAATCTAATTTATTAAAACTATCACTCAATAATTTTTCCGATATATTCTTTTCGTTAATCGTATCTTCGTACGTTGAATGTGTCTCAATTAATTCCCTAACATTATCTTTCTCTTCCATACATTCTTTAAACTCTATATTCTTAGAAATCATAGCCCCTTCAACTTTCTTTGTCTTATCTTTTTCTTCTTCTCTTTCGTCTATATTTACCTTTTTTACAATATTTTTATTATTTTCTATATATTTTTTTAATATTTCTCTATAAGCTGTATATATAGAAACCTTTTGTATATCATGGTCTAACGGCTCTGATGTAAATATTTGTTTCCAAGTTAAATAAAGCAAATGAAATGATTGAGAAAAGGGATAAGTAGCTATTATATTTTCAATATAATATTTATCGGAAAATTTAAGATTTTCAGGACTTTCTATTAATTGTACGATTCTACTAATATCCATAAATTACCAATCTGCTACTATTGCTAAAAATATTTGATCTATAATTCTTTGATTTATTTTCTGTGCTAAATCATCTTGAACATCAATCAATAATTCTTTACTTGAATAATCTTCATAATCTGAAAAAGTCTTATCAAAGCTCTTTTCCGGTTGTTTTTTATTTTCGTATCTTACAGAGACTGTAATTGTCAATCTATTTTGTGTTGCTTCATCTGAATTACTCTGAATATTTATAGGGCTTGTAGAAAAATTAGTTATTTCTCCTTCTAAAATTATATCAGGGTCTACATTTGTTTCTACGAGCTTCGTTCTTTGATTAAATCTATTTTGTAAAGCAGTAGTAAAGTCAACGCTTAAATTGGGGCTTTGATAGGCTGAATAATTCGGAAATGACTTTATTTCTATAGTTTTTATACTAGGATCTAAAGAAGATCCTGTAAATGAATAACATCCAGACAAAGATATAAAAAAAATCCCTATTATAAGTAATATGGTTTTATTCCTCAATATCATATTGTTTTATTTTTCTATATAAGGTTCTTTCTGAAATGCCAAGCTCTTTTGCTGCCAACTTACGCTTACCATTATATTTTTCTAATGCCTTTTTTATAAGTTCTTCTTCTTTCCTTTGTAAAGATAAAGATTCAGAATCATTAGATATGTCTTCATATTCATAATCATCCAAAACTTCATGATAATCATTAACATTTGAAGGAACGGCTGGTATAACCGATTTATCGTCATAATAGACAAGAGGATCACCAGATTTAGGAATATCGTAATCTTTGTAAACCCTTTGAAAAAGATCTTGATCATTTGGATTCAACCTCAAATCTCCTTTATTTTTGATAAGATCTAATGTCAACGCTTTTAAATCGTTGAGATCTTTTTTCATGTCAAACAAAAACTTATATAATATTTCTCTTTCGCTGGAAAAATCAGAATTATTTTCATTTTGCTTAGAGAAGTTAATCAAAGAGGTTGTTTCAGGGATGTCTTTCAAATACTCTTTAACTTTTTCTAGTGATAAACTTCTATTGGTTTCTATCACCGTAATTTGCTCTGTAAAATTTCTTAACTGACGAATATTCCCCGGCCAATAGTAATTTTGAACATAAGACATAGCTTCATCGGATAAAGTCACAAATGGCATTCTATATTTTTCTGAAAAATCAACTGAAAATTTTCTAAATAGTAAAGGTATATCATCTTTTCTTTCTCGTAAAGCAGGAATATCTATCTGAACCGTATTTAATCTATAATATAAATCTTCTCTAAATCTTCCTTTTTTTATTGCATCCAACAGATTTACATTAGTTGCAGCTACAATTCTCACGTTCGTTTTCTGTATATTGGAAGAGCCTACTTTCATAAACTCGCCACTTTCAAGCACTCTTAATAAGCGAACTTGAGTTTGCAATGGCAATTCTCCAACTTCATCTAAAAAAATTGTTCCTCCATCAGCTACTTCAAAATAACCTTTTCGTATTTTATCCGCACCTGTAAACGCTCCTTTTTCATGACCGAATAATTCGGAATCTATTGTCCCTTCCGGTATTGCCCCGCAGTTTACTGCGATATATTGTTTATGTTTTCTTGGCGATAGATTATGAATAATTTTTGGAATAAATTCTTTTCCAACTCCACTCTCTCCAATTACTAAAACTGAAATGTCTGTAGGAGCAAGCTGCATAGCTTTTTCTAAAGCTCTGTTTAGCCCTACATTATTTCCTATTATTCCAAATCTTTGCTTTATTGCCTGTAATGAATCCATATTTTTTATTATGCGATTTTCCCTATCAATGTAGCGGAAGTACAATCATGTACTGCTACTTTTACAAAATCACCTATTTTCGTACCTTCAGTTTTAGTAAATACCACAACTGCATTTTGGGAAATTCTTCCGTACCACTGATCTTTACTTTTTTTGCTGGTTCCTTCTATCAAAACCTCGTGTACTTTATTTGTATAGGCTTTCATTCTTTCTAACGATAGTCTTTGTTGAAGACTTATAATTTCTTTAAGTCTTCTTGATTTTATTTCCGCGGGTATATCATCTTTCAATTTTTTATGCGCTAAAGTACCAGGACGATCTGAATAGGCAAACATATAACCGAAATCATATTTTACATATTCCATAAGTGATAAAGTCTCCTGATGCTCTTCTTCCGTTTCTCCGCAAAAACCAGTTATTATATCATGAGAAATTGCACATTCGGGTACAATTTCTCTAATTTTGTTAACTAAATATATATATTCTTCACGTGTATGCTGACGATTCATACGCTGTAATACTGATGTGCTTCCACTTTGTACGGGCAGATGTATATATTTACATATATTATCATGTTTAGCCATTACGTAAAGCACTTCTTCATTCATATCTTGAGGATTAGATGTAGAAAAACGGATCCTAATTTCTGGACAGGTTTCTGCTACCATATTCAATAATTGTGCAAAATTTATTGCTGTAGCTTTTTGTAATTCGCTCGCTTTGGAAAAATCTTTTTTAGGTCCTCCTCCATACCATAAGTAACTATCTATATTTTGTCCTAAAAGTGTAATTTCTTTATATCCATTACTCACTAATTCTTTGCATTCATTAAGAATGGAATGAGGGTCTCTGCTCCTTTCTCTCCCTCTTGTAAAAGGAACTACACAAAAAGTACACATGTTATCGCATCCTCTTGTAATAGAAACAAAAGCTGTAACTCCATTACCTCCCAACCGTATAGGGCTTATATCTGCATAGGTTTCTTCTTTAGATAATATTACATTTATAGCATTTCTACCATCATCTGTATTTTTAAGCAAATTAGGTAGATCTCTATATGCATCCGGACCTACTACTAAATCGACTAAATGCTCTTCTTCTAAAAATTTTGTTTTTAATCTTTCTGCCATGCATCCTAAAACGCCTATAACTAAATTGGGTCTTTTCCTTTTTATCGCATTAAATTGGGAAAGCCTTTTTCTTACGGTTTGCTCTGCTTTTTCTCGAATAGAACAGGTATTAAGAAGAATCAAATCTGCTTCTTCCAATTCCGTAGTTGTGTTATATCCTTCTCCATTAAGTATCGAAGCAACAATTTCACTATCTGAGAAATTCATTTGACAACCATAACTTTCTAAGAATAATTTTTTGGTGTTTTTAGATACACTTTCTTGTACTAGTATTTCTCCTTGTCTTTCTTCTAAAATTTCTTTTTCCATACTAAATGTTACCTATCTAAATAGTATAGGCATTATTAAATCAAAATAAAACCGCATGCAAAGATAAAACTTTATATGCCAAGTTGACAGATTATTATTTTAAATATTTCTTAAAATATATATTACTTCTCATTTACCATTTAAAACCATCTCAAAATAGCCTGTAAAATTTTGCAAGAATAAAACCCAAGCCATAATAACTATGGTCCCTACTATAGCAGCATAAAAACCTCCAAAATAAAAATCGGATTGTTTGAGCATTCCTGTGCTGTATACAATAGCATTAGGAGGAGTAGATACCGGAAGGAATAATCCACATGAAGCACAAAGTCCGATTACAAGACCTATGGGTAATATTTGTTCTGGTGGAAGTACTACTGCCGCGATATTAATTACAATTGTTGCCGTTGCGGTACTACTCATTATATTTGAAAATATAACCGTAATGATTGCAAATAACATCATCATAAGATACATGTTGAAAGACGCTCCGCCCAATAATTCGGAATAATAAGGCGCTAACAATTCTTTTATGGCGATACCTAATGACAATCCTCCTGCAACCAGCATTAAGGTATCCCAAGGAAGTTTTCTAATATCTTCTGCTGTTATTATTCCTAACATAGGAAGGAAAACAATAGGTATACCGGAAGTAGCCGCGCTTGGTATTTTTAATTTAGACCCCATCATCCAGAAGAAAACGGTTACAAACAAAATTAACATCACGAAGAACCTTTGTAATCTAATTTTTTTAGGTACAGCTGTAACCTCTTCCAAAAAATTTAAATTAATCTTATCTACTTTTGAAGTATATTTTTGTTTCAGAAGAAGCCAAAAGAATAGTAATAAAGTTAATGCTACAGGAAGTCCTAATATCATCCAGTCAAAGAATGAAACCTCAATTCCTTTGGATTTGAGCACATCCACGACAATTAAATTAGGAGGAGAAGATATTAAACTGCCCATGCCTGCAAAAGTTGCCGATGCCGGAATGCTTATAAGAATAGCCTTTGCCATTGGAGAATCTTTACCCTCTCTTTCCAAGAAAGGCATAACAGCTGCCAATATCATTGCTGAGGTTGCCGTATTTGATATAATTAAAGACAAACACGACGTTGTTAACATAATCCCTAGTAACATATGTGATGGCTTACTACCAAATATCGATATGGTCCCTCTAAACAAGGATAGGTCAATACCTGTTTTTCTCATACTCTCACTGAGGAAAAATCCGCCTAAAAAAATCCATATGACACTATCGGACCATGTGTTTGAAATTGTCTTCGGATCTATTGTCGAACCCTCTATATTTCCCATAGTATATATAAGAAAACCCATGATCAGTATACCGACAGCAAATGGAGGTATAGCCTCGGTAACCCAAAGAAGGATAGAAAACATCAAAATAAACATAGTATATTCCTGAGCTTTCGAAAATTCTGTCGGAGAAAGAAAATAAGTCCCTAAAATTGCGACACCTAATGAAAAAAAGAATAATCCTACTTTAGTTTTTATATTCCATACATCTAACGATTTTTCAATTAGAAGATCACTATATACTCTAATATTGGTATTTATCTTTTTAAAATCTTTATTAATCTTATGAAAATCAAAATCCATATAATTACACCTAAATTTAAATTGTAGTTATGGTTATTTGTTTAAGTTATGGCTATTAACAAATATGTTTCTAATTTACACTTATTTCTTAAATTTTAAATCCAATCAGGAAATTTATTTTTAAATTTGTTGGTGCGATTGCAATATGCGTAATAATATAAATTTTTTACTAAAATAAATGATGAATAATTTTTGTAGACTTTGGATTTTTCAATCCAATAGATTTCTTAACAATGAAGAAAAACAAAATATTTCTGATATCATTTCTAAGTTTTTAGCCTCATGGGTGGCACATGGAGCTGATTTAAAATCTGAATTGAGAATTATAAAAGATAAATTTATTGTTATCATGGTTGATGAAGATCAAACAAGGGCTACCGGCTGCTCTCTTGATAAGTTAAATCAGTGTATGAGAGAGATCGATCATATATATCATCTTGAGCTTTTAAACAGATTATGGGTAAGTTTTGAAGATACGAATGGTAATATTAATACTATTCCTATATCATCCTTTAAAGAAAAAATTAAATCCGAAGAAATCACTCCTGATACTTATGTATACAATCTTTCAGTTAATACCCCTAAAGAGTTTGAAGAAAAATTCAAGCAGCCCTTAAAAAATAGTTGGGCAAAAATCTATATGAAATTATAAAAATTAATTTTAAGATATAAAATTTTCACAATATTTACTTTATTCGCTTATTCGCTTTTTTTCTTATGTATGATTAAATCAAATTAGTAATCATCATTTAATTATATTTTGATTTTTTATCTCAAATATTTAGTATTATTTTACAAATCAATATTTTTAGGTTTTTATTTAAGAATTTTGAATATTCCCTCTATATTATATTAATTTAAAATTATTTAAAAAAAAGAAAAAATACCATATTATTTATAATTATTAATCATAAATTAAACAAGCATTATTGAGCTTTAATTTATATTTTATATTTTTGTTGTTACAACAATATATAAATATATAATACAAATGCAAAAATTTTTTTTATTTTCTATTATTTTCTTGATAACCATATCTGTTTCTGCACAGAATTATTGGAAAAGAACCAGCTTATCTGGAAAACAAATAAAAAGCAAGAGCATTAATTTAGTTGTAGATGATTTATATACCCTTGATTTTTATTCTTTAAAAAAACAATTAAAATCTTCGTCCCTAAGAGGAACAAATAGTCTTCCAATTATTGTATATATTCCTACTACAAGCGGCAAAGTTGAAAAATTTTCTATTTATCATGCTCCTATTATGGAAAAAGAAATGGAAGATGAATATGGATTGTATTCTTATGCTGGTATCGGTTTGGATGATAAAAGCAAATTTATTCGCTTTAGTATTTCTCCTACTCAATTTAACTCTATGATCATTGATAACTCTGGTAAAATACAACTAATTGATCCTTATACAATTGATGGCTCCGTATATTCTGTTAGAGAACGATCATATTTAAATTTAAATAATTTTAACTGTACTACGATTGATGAATCTCTTTCCGAAAAATCAATTTCTAACAAATCGATTGTTAGTGATCAAAAATTTCGCACTTATCGATTAGCTCTATCTGTAACTGGGGAGTATACGCAATATTTTGGTGGGGTTAATGAAGCTTTACAACAAATCAATACTACATTAACTCGTGTAAATGGTATTTTTGAAAAAGATCTTGCTGTAAATCTAAAAATGATTAACAATATTTCTCTAATTTATACAGATCCTAGTACAGACCCCTATTCAAATTCCAGAAATATGGATAACTGGAATATGGAGCTTCAAAAAACGCTTACTTCTGTAGTGGGTGAAAATAATTATGATATAGGCCATCTGTTTGGTGCAAAAGGCGGCGGTGGTAATGCCGGTTGTATAGGCTGTATCTGTGTTAGTCCAAAATTAAATCAAAACGGCATACCCACCGATGTAGGAAAAGGAAGTGGTTATACATCTCCAGCAAACGATATTCCTTCAGGGGATGATTTTGATATAGATTTTGTTGCTCATGAAATAGGACATCAACTAGGCGCTAACCATACTTTTTCACACTATCTTGAAAATACCGATGTAAATAAAGAACCTGGAAGCGGAAGTACAATCATGGGATATGCCGGTATAACTGATTATAATGTACAATCACATTCAGACTCCTATTTTCACTCTACAAGCATTCAACAGATATCTTCAAATCTTCAAAAAAAAAATTGCGGTACCCTTAATCAAATTCCTAATCATCCTCCTAATATAAAAGTGGGTGCTCCAAGTAATACCATACCAATAGGTACACGATTTTATTTAGATGCAGAAGGAACAACCGATCCTGATGGGGATGAACTTTCTTTTTGTTGGGAACAGAATGATAACGCTATGTTTAGTGTTACCAAAGTAAATTCACTACAAACTTCCGGTCCTATATTCAGATCGTTTTCACCAACATCTTCAACCAGAAGGTATTTTCCTGCTTTAGCTAGTAACATTCACTCACCAGAAACCTGGGAAACTGTTTCAGACGTCAGCAGATTACTTAATTTTACAGTTACTGTTCGCGACAATAACCCTAATAGGCCTCAAACTAGTATTGAAAATAAGCAAGTCATTGTTTCCAATATTGGTGGTCCTTTTATAGCAACATTTCCTATAGCGAATTACTTAGCTAGAAAGGGTGATTCAATAAATGTCACTTGGAATGTAGCCAATACTACTGCCTATCCAATTAATACACAGAATGTAAAAATTTCTTTACTTACAGATGAAAATAAAACTATAACTCCTCTCATCGATAACACTCCGAATTCTGGAAAAGCCACTGTGTATTTACCTTCTAATATAACCGCAACAAAAGCGAAAATAATGATTGAGGCAATTGATAATATATTTTTTGCAACTACTGAATATTTTTCAATAGGTTATGATACTATTTGTAAAAATTATGCACATTTAGGACCTCCTCTTCCAATCCCAATAAATACAGATATGGTAACAACGATGGATATAGATATTCCTAAGAATAAAATTAATGGTGAATTTAGTATAAGAGCGAATGTTGATATTGATTATCCAAATATTGGTGGACTCGAAATTAATTTAGAAAATTATGATTCTAATTCTAACAATTATAAATCAACTAATTTATGGAAGCAAAGTTGTTCTAATTTTTCCAAATTAAAAGTTGCTTTTGACGATGCAGGAAACAATCTAGATTGTACTTCACCTATTTCAGGACGTATTAAACCTCATCATCCTATCAGTTCATTATATAGAAAGAATTATAGTGAAAAATGGAGATTAAATGTTCATCCTACTTATCAATTAGCCGGTGGTACATTAAATTCTTTCTCTTTAGATGTTTGCGAGTTTACAGAGCAGAAACTTGGAACAGAAGATATAATATCAAAGGACATAACCTTTACCGTTTATCCTAATCCTTCTCCCGATATTTTCAATATTGATTTGGGGAAAAATAGTAAAAAGGGGAATAATGTTCATGTAAAAGTTTATGATATGTCCGGAACCTTAATATTCCAAAAAGTTGAAAAAAATCAACTGTTTTCTATAGATTTAACAGATTACCGGCCAGGGGTATATATTATAAATATTTCAGGAAAAGGAAATCCTATATCCAGAAGTATTATTAAAAAGTAATACTTTTTATAAAAACTAAAAAAAGCACTCTTTTTTAAAGTTATGAAGAGTGCTTTTTTTATATACTAGAACTTAAATTCTTTTTCCGGAATTACCTTATTAATATCAATAGATGTAAATATAAGAACAAAATATTCATTCTCAACCTTATTTTTCACCTCAATATGACAGGGTAGAGTCAATCCAGAAAATAAATTAAAATCTGAATATGATTTACTTTCAAGCTTATTATCTTCTCGAATAAGTTGAAATGTACTTTTATCAAAATAATAAATGTCGTATTCAGAATTTTTAATTAATTTTATTTTATAACAATTTTTATTTTCAATATTTTCTGTTCCTAAAAGCATCGCATGAAATCCTTTAGCCGAATAATCCACTAAATCTGATTCAAATGCTTCAGTAATATAATTATCATTTTCTTCGACTTGGTTGGTTTGGAAATTATACCGTACAGCATTCTTACCGTTATAACCATTCAAAATATTTTTTTTCCCTTGTATTTGTAAAACTGTCTTATTCAAATCCGGCCTTTGTTGATAAATCTCTATAGGATAGGATTCATATAAGTCCAAAATTATCTCACCTTTGATTATTATTGAATTCAATTTTTTCCAATTTTGAACACCTCCGGTTACTTCTAAATGATTAGCAATTATTTGGTCAGCCGTTTGTGAATATCCTATTAAATATACAAATAGGAATATAGCAAATAATAGTTTCTTCATGTTTGATTTTAAAGATATTTGAAATTAAAAAATTCCAAGTAACATTTGCGTTAACTTGGAATTTTTTAGTGAATAATTTATTTTTAATAAATTTCCCCCTTACTTATTTTTTGAAATTGTTACCTTTAACTAGATATTGTTATGGCTACATTTCTTCATAAAGGGCCCTTAATTTTTCTTTAGTCATTATTTTTTGCCAATCTTTTCCTAATGCATTTTCCCATAAGGGAACCATTCCGTAAGAAACATTAATCATAATATTAAATTGTTCATCGGTTAAACCTTTGCAAACGCCCTGTGGAATTTCTATTTTATTTTTCTCAACCATATATTTAAATTCCTTAACTCCTTCCGGATAATATTCTTCCAACCTGTCAAAAACAATACAATTGCCTACTCCGTGATGGGTTCCCAATAAATAGGAAAGACCATAACTAACCGCATGAGCTATCCCTACCTGAGAATATGCAATACTCATTCCACCATGCCAAGATGCCATCATTAAATCTTCATCTGATTCATCATCCCATTCAGTTTTGTGAACATATACCTTCTGACAAAGTTCTAGAGCTTTTTCTCCGTAACTTTTACTGAAAGCATTAAGATAAGTTCCTGTTAAAGATTCGATACAATGAATATAACAGTCCATTCCAGTAAAAAATGCTTGATTTTTTTCAACTCCTTTTACTAAGGCCGGATCAAGGATTACCTGATCGAAAGGAGTAAAGTCTGAATTAATACCTAATTTTCTTTCCGGACCTGTCAATATACAAGTTCGTGAAACCTCCGCACCTGTACCGCTAATGGTTGGTATCCCTACATGATAAACAGCCGGATTTTTCACTAAATCCCATCCTTGATATTGAGAAGACGAACCTTCACTATTCATCATGATTGCCACCGCTTTTGAAGAATCCATCACACTTCCCCCTCCAATTCCTATAACGCCTGAAACCGTACCATATTCTTCTTTTAATGAATCTCTGATTGCATCAATACCTTTAGTCTTGGGCTCATCTGTAGTATCTATAAATATAATTTTATCTTTTCCTTTTAACGGAATTCTTTTTTCGAGCTCTTTTCCTTCAAATACTTTATCTACTAAAAAAATAAACGGATAGTCTTTATTTCTTTTTTCTTCAATAATTTCTGAAGTTTGATCAAAGCTTCCACGTCCATAAATAACTCGCGGAACCATTGGGAAATTTCTAAATTTCATTTTTATATTTTTTCTCGTTAATCTGTTTTTGTAATATCTCATTTGCTTTTTCCAAATCTTCAGGAGTATCTATTTCAACTCCTACAAAATCAGTTTCAATTACCTTTATTTTCATTCCATATTCTAAATATCGTATACATTCAATCTTTTCTGCTTGTTCATTGGGTAACATAGGTAATTTTGCAAAATCTAATAACGCTTTTTTACGGAAAGCATACACACCTACGTGCTCATAATAGTCTGCTTGAAATGATTTTTCTCTTGGATGGGGAATGACAGAGCGTGAGAAATATAAGGCATGATCATTACGGTCTTTGACTACTTTTACATAATTGGGATCTTCAATTAGACTCCAATCATTCATTTTCCGAATTAATGTAGCTACATCTATTTCTTTATTATAATCTTTCTTAAATACTTCGATTAATTGCTCCAAAGGCTTCCTTTTTACGAAAGGTTCGTCCCCTTGTATATTTATTATGATATCGCATTCTATATTTTCAACAGCTTCAGCAATTCTATCACTGCCAGTTTCATGCGATTTGATACTCATAATAGCTTTACCTCCATTCCTTGAAATTTCGTTATGAATTATTTCAGAATCTGTTGCTACAAATACATCTGAAAAAAGTTGGGTTTTTATAGCATTTTCATAAGTTGAGCGAATGACTGTTTTTTCTCCTAACATCCCCATGAGTTTTGCAGGGAAACGAGAAGCTGCATATCTTGCAGGAATAACTGCTATAATTTTCACGTTATTTATTATTTGAATACAAAGTTAACTAAAATAGCATATGTTATCTGTTATCATGATCAAAAAAATAGAGGAAATATCTATAATTTTTTAAACCTTTTCTTAGTAATTATCTTTAACAGAAAAAATTTTTAATATAAAATACGTATTAATAAAAAAGTCATCCAAAATTTGGATGACTTTTTTATTTTAAACTGAGTTTATTAAATTATTTTCTCTTATTGTTAGAAGATTTTACTTTAATTTCTTCAGTAATTGAAACTTTAGAACCGGTTTGATCTAAGATCACAACTCTTCTGTTTTCTCTATCACAAGTTTCTTGATCAGGATAAAGTATATTTCCTTTATCATCTTTCTTAGTATTGATATCTGCTTGTTTACATAACAATTCTGATTTACCAAATCCTCTAGCTATCAATCTATCTTTACTTACATCATTTTTTACTAATTCATTAACTACAGATTGAGCTCTTTGTTTGGATATTCTATTGTTTACTGCTACTGATCCAACTTTATCGGTGTGTCCGTCTACAAAGAATTTTTTACCTTCAAAGCTATCATCGTTCAACATTTTAGCTGCATCTTTAACTAATGGTAAAGATTCTGCTGTCAATTTAGAACTGTTAAATTCAAAGTTTATATTTTTTAATTTGAATGTAACGTCTTTTGTTTCCCAAGGGCAACCGTTATTATCGATCGGTCCTTTTACTGTTGGACAAGCATCATCTATATCAGGAATACCATCACCGTCTGTATCAGGACATCCTTGGAATTGTGCTGGCCCTGCTGCATTTGGACATCTGTCTTCACCATCTGGAATACCGTCACCGTCTGTATCAGGACATCCTTGGAATTGTGGTAATCCCGGAGTATCAGGACATCTGTCTTCATCATCTGGAATACCGTCTCCATCTCTATCGCTAGGTGCTTCCGGTGGTGGTGGTGGTGGTAATTGTTCTTCTTTCTTAGCTCCGAATTTAAATATTAATGATGCGGAATGTTGGAAGAAGTCAGAATAATTTTTTGATTGATTGGCTACCCAGTTATATTGAGACTCAATGTTTAAACCAAAATTTCTAGTAAACCAAAAGTTAATACCTACTCCTCCATTTACTACAAACATATCATCTTTACCAGTAAATTTCCCACCTAATTTGTAATTTTTATCAGGGTTATAGTCATCATCGTACGCATCTAAATGAGTAGATGGATCATCTTCAACAATTTTTATTCCTTTATAAGAATATTTATGGTAGTTTGCACCTACTCTTACATATGGATCTAGCCACCTTAATGATTTAGATTCACTAAGTGGTGTAAATCTAAGACCTAAACCTGCTAAAACAAAAAATTCATCTTTTATTTTTAGTCTTTTATTATCCATATCGCTTATAGAAGCTTGTAAATCAACTGCAAAGTTTTTAGCGATGCTTCTGGCTACCGTTATTTTTGATAATGGAAAAGAAAAACTATAATCATCGGTATCAAAATACCCGTCAAAGATACCCTGCACTGACGTATGGTCAGTAGCATGCATCCCAATCCCCACATACCACTTTTCCGTAGTATTCTGAGCTTTTGTTACAAAGGCCATTATAACAGCTCCTATTGTAATCAATAATTTAATTTTTTTCATACTTAATCTAACTACTATGATTTATTTTATTCTACTAAACAAATTCTATTCCAATATATAAAAAAACCATCCCCATTAAGGATGGTTTTTTTATTTACTAATTTATTATTTTCTAATTTTTACTTCTTTAGTAACTGACACATTATCCCCTGATTGATCTAAGACAACTACTCTTCTATTAGATCTATCACAAGATTCTTGGTCTGGATAAAGAATATTTCCTTCTTCATCTTTCTTAGTTTTTATATCAGCTTGTTTACATAACAATTCTGATTTACCAAATCCTCTTGCTACCAATCTATCTTTTCCTACACCTTCATTGATCAATTCATTAACTACAGATTGAGCTCTTTGTTTAGATATTCTATTATTAGCTGCTACAGATCCTACTCTATCGGTATGTCCGTCTACAAAGAATTTTTTACCTTCAAAGCTATCATCATTTAATAATTTAGCTGCGTCTTTAACTAATGGTAAAGATTCTGCGGTTAATTTGGAACTATTAAATTCAAAGTTGATATTTTTCAATCTGAAAGTAACGTCTTTAGTTTCCCAAGGACAACCTTTATTTTCAATCGGTCCTTTTACTGTTGGACAAGCATCATCTATATCAGGAATACCATCACCGTCTGTATCAGGACATCCTTGGAATTGTGCTGGCCCTGCTGCATTTGGACATCTGTCTTCACCATCAGGAATACCGTCACCGTCTGTATCAGGACATCCTTGGAATTGTGGTAATCCCGGAGTATCAGGACATCTGTCTTCATCATCTGGAATACCGTCTCCATCTCTATCACTTGGTACTGGCTCTTCTTCTTCAACCGGTGGTGGCGGTAATGGTTCTTCTTTCTTAGCTCCGAATTTAAAAATTATGGAAGCGGAATGTTGGAAGAAGTTTATATAATCTTTAGAATATGCTGTTGCCCAGTTATATTGAGATTCTATATTTAAACCGACGTTTTTAGTAACCCAAAAGTTAATACCTACTCCTCCATTTAATATAAAATTATTGTCATGTCCGGTAAATTTTCCACCTAATTTGTAATTTTTCTTAGGGTTATAATCGTTATCATATGCATCTAAATGAGTAGATGGATCATCTTCAACAATTTTTATTCCTTTATAAGAATATTTATGGTAGTTTGCACCTACTCTTACATATGGATCTAGCCATTTTAATGACTTAGATTCACTAAGTGGTGTAAATCTAATACCTAAACCTGCTAAAACAAAAAATTCGTCTTTAATCTTTAATCTTTTATTGTCTATTTCTCCAATTGAAGCTTGCAAGTCAACTGCAAAATTTTTAGCAATGCTTCTGGCAACTGTTAACTTAGACAACGGTGGTACAATACTATAATCATCGGTATCAAAATATCCGTCAAAGATACCACGAACAGAAGTATGGTCTACTGCATGTGCTCCAATTCCGATATACCACTTATCCGAAATGTTTTGAGCAAATACAGTAGTTGCTAACGTTGTAGCCAATCCTGTAAGTAACAAATTGAACTTTTTCATATATAAAAATCTAATTTTTAGGTTGCAAAGTAACATTTTTATTATCTAACTCCCAAGAAAAAATTAATATTTATTTATCATTCTATTAATATTTCTTTTGGTTTCTCTTTCTTTTATCGCTTGTCTTTTATCAAATAATTTCTTACCTCTCGCCAAGTAAACTTGGACTTTTGCCCATCCTTTATCATTGATATACAATTTCGTAGGAACAATGGTAAGGCCTGTTTCTTTAGTTTTCCTTAACAATTTGTTTATTTCTTTTTTATGTAATAACAGTTTTCTTTCCCTTTTTATTGTATGGTTATATCTGGTTCCGAAATGATATTCATCAATTGTCATGTTTATTACATATAATTCGCCATTTATGAATTGACAAAAGCTTTCTGCTATGCTAGCTTTACCTAATCTTATAGATTTTATTTCCGTTCCATGTAAAATTAATCCGGCCTCATATTTATCTAACAATTCATAGTTAAATCGTGCCTTCCTATTTAATACGTTTACTTTATTTTCAAATTTCATAATCAAACTTTTTCTTAGTACTTTTGTACAAATTTATTAAAGTATATGCTTACAGTATCAAATTTATCTTTACAATTTGGAAAAAGAGTACTCTTTGATGAGGTTAATGTAAAATTTACGAAAGGAAACTGTTACGGAATTATCGGAGCTAATGGAGCAGGAAAATCAACATTTTTAAAAATTCTTTCCGGAGATGTAGAACCAACTACGGGGAGTGTTAGCCTTGAAACAGATAAAAGAATGTCCGTATTGGAACAAAATCACTTTGCTTATGACGCTTATCCTGTTTTAGAAACAGTTATAAAAGGGAATCAAAAACTTTTCCATATAAAAGAAGAAATGGATGCTTTATATGCGAAACCAGATTTTTCTGATGAAGATGGTGTAAAGGCTGGAGAACTAGGTGTAATTTATGAAGAAATGGGAGGTTGGAATGCTGAATCTGATGCAGGAACATTACTATCAAATCTAGGGATAAAAGATGACGCTCATTATAAAATGATGTCTGAATTGGAAAATGCTGATAAAGTAAGGGTTTTATTGGCTCAAGCACTATTTGGAAATCCAGATGTTCTTATTTTAGATGAGCCTACCAATGATTTGGATATTGAAACTATATCTTGGTTGGAAGACTTTCTTGCGGGATATGAAAATACGGTAATTGTTGTTTCTCACGACAGACACTTTTTGGACGCGGTATGTACTCATACCTGCGATCTTGATTTCGGAAAATTGAATTTATATACCGGAAACTACTCTTTTTGGTATGAGGCAAGCCAATTAGCAGCACGTCAAAGGGCTCAACAAAACAAAAAGGCTGAAGAAAAAAAGAAAGAACTTCAGGAATTTATTTCCAGATTTAGTTCTAATGTTGCTAAAGCGAAACAGGCCACTGCTCGTAAAAAAATGATCGAAAAATTAAATATTGAGGATATAAAACCTTCTTCTAGAAGATATCCGGCAATTATTTTTGAACAAGAGAGGGAAGCCGGAGATCAAATATTAGAGGTAAAGGAGCTGGAGAAAACTAAGGATGGAGAGTTATTGTTTAGCAATATAGATCTTAATCTTAAAAAAGGTGATAAAATTGCGGTCTTATCTAAAAACTCTTTAGCTATTACTGAATTCTTTCAAATACTATCGGGAGATTCTAAACCTGATAAAGGAAGCTATTCTTGGGGGATTACAACAAAGCAAAGCTATCTACCTTTAGATAATACCAAATACTTTCAATCTGACGATAATCTTGTTGACTGGCTTAGACAATATGTAAACACAGATGAGGAAAGACATGAAGAATATATCCGTGGATTTTTAGGGAAAATGCTTTTCAGTGGTGATGAGGCTTTAAAATCTTGTAAAGTTCTGTCAGGGGGTGAGAAAATGCGCTGTATGTTTTCAAGAATGATGTTATTTAAAGCTAATGTTTTACTTCTTGATGAGCCTACTAATCATCTAGATTTGGAAAGTATAACAGCTTTGAATAATTCATTAACCAATTTTAAAGGTACTATTTTACTTTCTTCTCATGACCATGAATTATTGTCAACTGTTTGTAACAGGATCATTGAACTAACACCTAAAGGAATTATTGACAGATACATGAATTATGATGAATATTTATCGGACGCAAAAGTAAAAGAACTTAAAGCTCAATATTATAGCTAAGATAGTTGCCTATTGATTAAAAATTAAAATATATAAATGATGAGAACCTTTTAGTCTAAAATAAGATTAAAAGGTTTTTTTATAACTATAGCTTTTTAATAGGAAATGAATTTTTGTTAGTTTTAATTATAATATTCGCTGAGCTTTTTTAAATTTACTTTTCCAATAAGATTCCCCTAAAGAACTTATAATTACTCCTTTTGAAGTAGAAGCGTGTATAAATGAAATTTTTCCCGAACTAGAAATGTTGTAGACGATCCCTACATGATTGATAGAACTGCCTCCCGTAATAAAAAACAACAAATCACCTTCTTTTATATTAGATATACTAACATTTTTTCCCGTATTAGACATATCAATTGAACGTCTTGGTAATTTTATATTAATTTTTTTATATGCATTACAAACTAAACCAGAACAATCAATTCCACTAAAGGAATTTCCTCCATATTTATAAGGAGTTCCTTTATATTTTTCAGCCTCTTTAAGAACTAAATTTACATCCGTTGTTTTTCTTGGTTTGTTTACTTCATTTTTTTTGGATTCGTGATGAGGTTCTTTCTTCACCGGTTTATTACCATGGGTAGTAGTGGTACTATGTGGAGGTTTTGAATTGGTTGTATGATGTCTTGTTTTATTTGTATTATAGGTATATCTATTGGAATTAGCATGCTTTGATTTATTTGATGCAGTGGCCTCATATGATACACAAGATGTTAATAATGTAAGAAACAATATTATTGAGCAATAGATTATAACCTCTTTTTTCATACAATTTATTTTATTAGATTCCTCGCGCTAAATTATAAACTTTTTTTAACAAATAATTGCTGATTTATTAACATATAATTTTTGTCAATTAAATATATCTTTTTTTATCCGACATAAGCTTTTCGTATACAATATCAATGGAAAGTTTATCTCCTTTAGCTGCATTAGTTGCTAATTTATCTGCTTTTTCATTGTTAGAATGTCCGAAATGCCCTTTAATCCAGTGAAATGTCACTTTATGTTTTCTATAAATCTTTAAAAATCGAATCCATAAATCCGAATTTTTTACTTTATCAAATTTTTTTTTCTCCCAACCATAAATCCAATTTTTAGTTATGGCATCTACCACATATTTAGAATCTGAGTATATTTCTACTTCTTGATTGGATTTATTTATTTTTTCTAAAGCAGTGATGACAGCCAGTAACTCCATTCTATTGTTAGTAGTCAAACGAAATCCTTCCGAAAAGTTTTTTTCATAGGAAGTTCCTTTAAGAATCATTACAATTCCATATCCCCCTTTTCCGGGATTTCCCGAAGAAGCTCCGTCTGTATAAATTTCTATCATATCTAGTTAAAGATATTTTTTAATTCTAATAAATCTTTGATTATAGGAAATTCAGTAGTTTTATTATAATTCTCTTTTTTATAGTTAAAATATATGGGAAACATCCCTGTTTTTAGAGCCCCCATGACATCAGCTTCCCAATCGTCTCCTATAAAAGCGGAATCATTTACTGAAGCATTGGCTTTTTTAATTCCCAACTCAAATACTTCTTTAGCCGGCTTTCTTTTATTTATTTCCTCCCCACTGGTTACTGTGGTAATATAATCTTTAATAATAGTATCTTGAATTTTTTGATTAGTTTGTTCTATAAAACCGTTGGAAACTATATGCAATATATACCCCTTTGTTACTAAATAATCTAATATTTCTTCTGCATTTTCTATTAAATTATTATTTTCCATAATTTTAGTGAGAAAATAATCGTCAAAATTTTTCCATAAATTTTCATCATTTATATGGAATTCAAGAAACGTATCTTTAAATCTTTTTTCCAATATATCCTGTTTACTTACCTTATTTTGTCTATATAAGGCCCAAAGATTTTCGTTTCTAATGTAATAGCTTGAAAAAAAATCTGAAAATTCCAGTTTATGATTCTCCTTTATTTTCAAGTTCTCATATATACTTTTAAGGGTTAACATTGAATTTTTATCTGTATCCCAAAGTGTATTATCCAGGTCAAAAAATATATGTTTTATTTTTCTTTCCATTTATTTTATGTTTTAAAGGCTTAATCCCATTCCAAAAAAAACTGCAAAAAATAAAGCCAATAGAGCGGTAGGCTTCATATAGAGATCCAGGTCTTTAGGATTTTTCGTATATAAAATTTTTCTACGCAATATAGTATTAGGAATAAATAATATAAAAAATAAAAAGGGTTTCAAAGAGGACCAACTTTCAAGCTTAACAATAAATTCATTCTGATGTATAAGTAAGAATATAAGGCATAGTATGAAAGGAAGATTCATCAATACCATTTGATAGTATTTAGCATTTTGATATCCTAAACGCAATGCTAAAGTTTTTTTATTACTGATTTTATCCGAATTAATATCTCTCATATTATTTAGATTTAATACGGCAACGCTAAATAATCCAACGGCAGAGGCAGGAAGTAAATTGTCCCATGTAAAAGTTTTGGAATATAAAAAATCGCTTCCGAGGACGGAAACCCATCCAAAAAAGATGAATACGAATACATCTCCTAACCCCATATATCCATACGGTTTCTTCCCCATGGTATAAAATATAGCTGCTAAAACACATGCTATTCCTAATCCTATAAAAATAAAAAACTCTTTTTTATAGGTTGGAATAAAAGCATACCATAATAGAGCTACAGAGGAAAATAAAGAAAGAATTATAGTAATAACAATTCCCTGAAACATGGCTGATTGAGATATGGCTCCGGACTGAATAGCACGAGCTGGACCTACTCTTAGTTCATTATCTGTTCCTTTGGTTCCATCTCCATAATCATTAGCAAAATTTGATAGAATTTGGAACAATATAGTAGTAAGGCAAGAGAGCCCAAAAATAATTCCATCAAAATCTCCTTTCCATTTGGCGAGTAATCCTCCTAAAATAATCCCACTGAGAGAAAGCGGTAAAGTTCTTAATCTAGCTGCTTCGATCCAATTTTTCATCTATTTGTCTCAAATTTTCATATTAATTACAAAAATACATTATTTAATATTATTATTGATTTGAATTAAACAAAGAGCTATCAGTTACATTTTTATCGGTTCTTCAAGTGTTAATATATTAGAGTAAGAAATTCTTCTAACGTTATTTTACCGAAATATAAGGAAAGATCCAGTCCTCTTAATGATTCGGCAACGGATTGTTTGGTGTATTTCTTGCCGATGAGTTTATTCTCAATATCTTCTAAATTGCCTACTCCGAAAAAATCTCCATAAATCTTTATCGCAGTAATTATTCCATCTTGAACATTTAATTTTAAGTCAATAGAGCCAATAGGAAACCTTTGAGTTCGTTCCATATAAAATTTAGGCGAACGCCCAAAGTTCCATTCCCAATTTGCATATCTTTCTTGTGATATTTTTCTAATTTGACTCCAATCTGACTCTGTCAATTCATACTTAGTGATGTCCTTAATAGAATCAACATTAAAAATAGATAATAAAAGCTTATCTCTAAATTCTTCTATGGTTAATTCCGTTGTAATATAATCTGTAATATTGGCTACCCTGCTCCTAATGGATTTAATTCCTTTAGATTCGATTTTATCTTTTCTAACTTTTAAGGATGTACTCACTTCATCCATGTTGCTATTGAACAACAAAGTTCCGTGGGTAAACATTCTTTTATTGGTTGCAAATTGAGCATTTCCACTTATTTTTTTATCTCCTACCAAAATATCATTTCTTCCTTTTATTTCTGCATTTACCCCCATCTGTTGTAATGCTTTAATGACCGGATTTAAATATCTTTGGTAATTGGAAAAGCTGTTTCCATCGTTTTTAGTAATAAAACTAAAATTAAGATTTCCTCTATCATGATACACTGCTCCTCCTCCCGATAGTCTTCTTACTACTTTTATATTTTTTTTGTCTACATATTCTGTATTTATTTCTTCGATGGTATTTTGGTGCTTACCAATAATTATGGAAGGATCATTTATATAGAAAAGTAAATATGAATTTTCTTCTATTGGCAGATTCATTACTAGATATTGTTCAATGGCAAGATTTATTTCAGGATCGTAATTGTTTTTATTATCTACAAATAACATTCTAATTTTTTTGATCAAAAATACAATAAATACGCTTATACTCTTTTTTAGAATTTATAAAGGGGCTTATATTACTCAATAATAAATTAAAGTTACTTATAAATATTATAGTATATATTTAAATTTATTTAGTTAAAACGGCAAAAAACTATATTTTACGCCTATAAATAGATCATATTAAGCGAAAAATTATAAATTTGCCTGTTGAAAAATCTATCATATGAATTCTTTTATTGAGGAGTTAACTTGGAGGGGATTGATTCATAATTTAATCCCGGGGACAGAAGAACAATTAAATAAGGAACTAACGTTGGGATATATCGGTTTTGATCCAACCGCTGATTCTCTACATGTGGGTAGCCTAGTACCTATATTACTTTTAGTTCATTTTCAAAGACATGGGCATAAGCCTGTTGCCTTAGTTGGAGGTTCGACAGGTATGATTGGGGATCCATCCGGAAAAAGTTCAGAACGTAATTTACAGGATCATGAAACTTTACAAAAACATCTCTTAGGGATAAAATCTCAACTTGAAAGATTTTTAGATTTTGACAGTAACAAGCCAAATTCTGCTATCATGGTAAATAATTATGATTGGATGAAGGATATTACATTTTTAGATTTTGCAAGAGATATCGGTAAGCACATTACCGTTAATTATATGATGGCAAAAGACTCCGTTAAAAAAAGATTAAATGGAGAATACCAAGAAGGCATGTCTTTTACAGAATTTACCTATCAGCTTTTACAAGGATTTGATTTTTATCATATGTATAAAGAAATGGGCGTAAAGCTTCAAATGGGCGGTTCCGATCAATGGGGTAATTTGACAACAGGGACAGAACTTATTAGAAAAAAAATCGGAGAAGAAGCCTTCGCCTTAACTTGTCCTTTAACTACTAAAGCAAATGGCACCAAATTCGGTAAAAGTGAGGGAGGAGAAAACATATGGTTAGATGAAAACAAAACTTCTGTCTTTAAATTTTATCAATTTTGGCTTAATATAACGGATATTGATGCGGAAAAATACATAAAGATTTATACATTCCTATCAAAAGACGAAATTGAATCATTAATAAAAATTCACCAAGATAATCCATCTCTAAGAATCTTACAAAAAAAACTAGCCGAAGAAGTCACCATTTGGGTACATGGAAAAGAGGAAACAGAAAAGGCAATCAAAGCTTCATCTATCCTATTTGGTAAATCTACAAAAGAAGATTTTTTATCTTTAGATGAAAATACATTTTTATCATTATTTGAAGGAGTTCCTCAAAAAGAAGTTTTTTTAGAAGAACTAAATAAAGGAATTTCAATTCTTGATGCTTTGTCTGAGGTGAGTGGTTTTCTATCATCAAAAAATGAAGCGAAGAGGGCCTTAAAGGAAAATTCAATTTCTGTGAATCAAGAAAAAGTAAAAGAAGATTTTATTATCAATAGCAAAGACTTAATTCAAGGAAAATACGTTTTACTTCAAAGAGGAAAAAAATCATATTTTATTTTAAAAGGTCTTTAATAAAAAAAGTTCATATTTTAAATTAAAATCTAAAAAAACACAATATATATTTTTGTAATACGTAATATAACAATCAGATGAAAGGTCTTATTAAGTTTTATCACCCTGATGAAACCTTAGTGTATCACATCAGGAAATGTTTTTGTAAGGTTGTTTTTCTTAATAAGAAGAACACCTTAGTCGTTGAGGTAGAATCAGACGATGATTTGGATCACGTTGAGGAAGATTCATTTCAAAATGAATATCCGCAGGTATCTTTTTCTATAGAAGATTTTGAAATTCCAGTAAAGACTATTCAACAACTATGTGGAAAATCATTTCAGATACCTTCTTATGAAGAAAAAGAAAATGAAAATGGGGAGGTAGAAGAGTTGTATTATACTAATCTGAATTTAAATGATGAAGAAGATTTGGAAACTGATAACAATGAATTAAAATTCGGAAAAGATGAACAAGGTAATTTAAAACTAATATGGCAAGGCTATTGTGAAGATTTTATCACTCAAGATGAACCGATACGTTTTAAGGTATCATGCTCTTTTATAAATGATATCTTAGAAATAGATGATTAATTTGAATTATTTAAATAAATGAAAAAAATAATAGCTCTCTTTTATATTTTGGGAATGATATCATTTACCCATGCACAAAGTTTTAGTGGTATACACGACCAAAAAATGCAGTTAGGAATTAACGCCTTCGGGTACGGAACTGGAATTACCGCTTCCTATGATTATGGAGTAATGGATTGGCTTTCTTTAGGAGCTGGAGCAGACCTTTACTGGAGTGACGATGATGATAATTTTTTTATTTTCGGGCGTGCTAATTTTCACTTAAATGATCTTTTAGACCTTCCTAAAAATATGGATCTATATCCCGGTATAAATATAGGAGGAAGAAATGAAGGCTTTGGTATAGATGCTCATATTGGTTATCGATATTTCTTCGATGATAGGTTTGGTGCATTTGCAGAACTAGGTAGCCACGGCTCACTTGGGATTATCATAAATTTATAAAATTAAAAAAATATATTAGGAAAGTAATCTTAATTTATATAAGATTACTTTTTTTATTCAAAGTATCGAAAATGGGGATTTGTAGCTAATTCCAGCATATATTTATCTCCTTTACTGTCTCCAAAGGCATATATTTTTAAAAATCTGGCTAATTGAATTTCTCCTACAATTCTAACCACTTTCTGCTGACAATTACAATTAGGTGTTACAAATTTACCAGTAAAAATACCCTCTATGAATTCTGCTTTTGTTGAAATTAGACGAAGTCCTAAATATTTTGCAAATGGTTTAACCCATATATCAAGAGAGGCCGTAACAATATATTTATTCGCTTCATTTGACAAATCTTTTATATATCTCCATGCTTTAGGTCTTATCAAATCGTTTTTTCTTAATTCAAAATATTGTTGCGCTAACTCTTCAATTTCTATATAAGTTTTACCTTTTAAAAATTGTGAAATAAATTGTTGTTTAATTTTTCCGGCATTCAACAATTTAAATCTTACTAGTATAAATAACGGAATAAACTTTATAAAAACATTTTTATAGCTGTAAGGAAATGAAACTTGTAAAAAATCAAACAAAGTATCTTTAGTAGTTATTGTTCCATCGAAATCAAAGAGATATAATCTATTTTCTTCCATTAAAATTGATTCTTTCTTTTTTGTTGAGAGTTTAAATTTTTCCTATGAATATTACATTTTCAATTTTTTAAAAATAAATTCTGGAACATTTTTTACTATTGTCATTATATACCACCAAATACCTGTAACATATATTTTATTTTTTTTCTTCTTATATGCCCTATAAATTATCTCTGCGGCTTTTTGTGGTGTAGCAGTTAAAGCTTTAGGCAATGTCAATCCTATCGTCATTTTTGTATCCATAAAACCAGGAAGAACCGTCATAACATGAACATTTTTATGATAAAGATAATTTCGTAAACCATCTAAATAAATCATAAATCCAGCTTTTGAACTTCCGTATATAAAATTACTTTGCCTACCACGAAGTCCGGCAACAGAAGATAATCCAATAATAGTTCCTGATCCTTTAAGTTCAAATTTTTTAGCAAAATAACTTACTAAGGGAACTAGTTTAGAATAATTTATTTTAATTATTCTTTGTGTATTTATCTCATCGTATAAACCTTCATCCGTATTTTTACCTAAAAATCCTGTTGCACAAAACAATAGGTCAGATTCTATAGTATCAAAAACAGAATAATCCGAATCTTGTATTAAATCAAATTTGATGATTTCTGAATCTTGTTTATGCTTAACTAATAGATGCTTTGAAATTCTTTCTGTTTCACCAGGATTTGATGTTATTAAATATATTTTAGAATACTTTTTATTACCTACTGTGAGAAATTTGTCAACAAATGCTTGAGAAATATCTGAAGTTGCTCCTAGTATTATCATTTCATCTTTAAATTATATAAAATTAAACTTTTACTATTAATTAAATTACCTTTTTGGATCATTTTAAAAATCAGGGTTTATTGATCTGACTATATTTGCATCTATGCGACTTAGTTGTAAATAGGTACAAAACATTCAATTTATTTTTATTTTTTAGATGTATTTTATTATTCAAACAACCAATTGCAATAATCTCTCTAGAATTTCTATTTATTTTAAAATACGAAACTGAATCCCAAATAATTTCCTTATGTAGAATTAAACAATGGAATTATGAGGAAGCTAAGAGTTGAAATGATAACAAATCTATATATTATTCATTATAATCTTTCATATAAGATTAATAATTTTCTATCCTTTTTCTTTGCAACGAATCAAATTTATTAGTTTGAGGAACTTTTACATAATCTATTAAAGATTTTTTGGACATGGAATCTTTTGCCAAATAAATTCTTCCTCCATAATATTCAACAATTTCATCCAATTCCCTTACTAATAAAGGTAATTTTTTATTTATTTTGAAATCTAAAGCCAAGCTATAACCATCAATAGGAAAAGAATTATGAGCTTTTAGATTTCCTTTTTTATATAATTTTAATACTGCAAGAAAAGATCCTTGACCACTTTTAGCTATTGCTTTTAAAATTTTTGTCATTCCTTCTTTTCCAACTTTTTTAGGAATAATAAATTGATATTGAATAAATCCATTTTTACCATATATCCTATTCCAATTATTTATAGCATCCAGGGGATAGAAGAAAGTATCATAATCGACAATATTACTAATGATTTTCTTTCTTTGTTTGAAATAATATAAATAATTAAATGCTTTAACACTCCATGTATTTAAAATGAAGGAAGGGAAATCAAAAGGTACATTCAATTTGAATTTTTTCTTAGGCTTTAAAGGATTTCTCCCCCATTTAGTAGGTAATTCAGATAATTTAGCATGTTCCCCTACCATTAATATAGATCTACCCATTTTTGCTCCCTTTTGTAAACAATCAATCCATGCTACACTATAGGTCCAGTCTTCCGATTCATCAAAAAATTTAAATATTTCCTCTAAATTATCGGCCTTTAATACTTTTTGATTAATATAAGCAGTTTGTATTCTCTTTAAACTGAATCGAGCCGAAATAATGACTCCTGTTAATCCCATGCCTCCAATGGTATTCCAAAATAAATCGGAATTTTCTGTGGGGGAACACTTTCTTAGCTCTCCATCCTGAGTTATAATTTTAAAATCAATAAGATAATCTCCAAAACATCCTTCTGAATGATTATTTTTTCCATGTACATCAGATCCTATAGCCCCTCCAACCGTTATTAATTTCGTACCTGGTGTAACAGGTAAGAAATATCCTTCAGGAACAATAACATCAAGAATATCAGACAATATAACTCCTGATTCACATTCGAAAATACCATTTTCCCTATCAAAAAATATAAATTTATTCAAATGCAAGGTTGATAATATATTATCATTATTTAATGAATTATCACCATAGGATCTCCCGTTGCCTCTAGCAATTATAGAGTTACTTTTTGTAATTATTTTTTTTATCTTTAGTATGTCAGATGTAACATGAAAATTAGTTTTAACTTTAGGATATTTTCCCCAGTTAGTTACATTTTGTTTATTTTCTGCATTACTCATAAAAATTAATTTAAATATTTAAGAATAAAAACCATTATCAACCATAAGATTAAATCTATTTGAAGGAACAAATCTTTATATACTACTTTAGTAGGTGATTCTGTTTTATTATATACAAAGGTTAATTGTAAATATCTAAGAATTCCTATAACTACAAATAACGTTGTATAAATAATGTATTCATGAAAATTTTTTTTAATCACCGGATCTAAGGTATACATAATATAGCATACGACAAAACAGGTAGAAACAACCGTAATAGCTACATCTATAAATTGAAGATTATATCCATTTAAGGCTTTTCTTGTTTGGCCGGTTATTTGTACATTTATTAATTCTCCTCTTCTTTTAGCAATGGCCATAACTAATGCTAAGAAAAAGGTAACTAAAATTGCCCAAACAGATATAGGTAGACTGACTGAAAAACCTCCTACATAAATTCTTAACAAAAAACCTATAGCTATTATAATTACATCAATAATTGCAATTTGCTTTAATTTATAACTATAAGCCAAATTCATAAGAAAATAAATAGTTATTAGGAAGGCTACCTCCCAAGATTGGATAATGAAGCACATAAAATAGGCGCTAAAAAATAATAGTGAGAAAACTATAAATGCTTGATTTATTTTTATTTTCCCAGATGCTAAAGGTCTATTTTTTTTCACCGGATGCATCTTGTCATATTCAATATCCTTATAATCATTAATTATATATATAGAACTTGAAATAAATGAAAAAGAAAAAAAAGCTACTACTGAAATTAATACCATATGTAAATCCAATAATTTACCGGCAAAAAAAATAGGAAGAAAAATAAAAATATTCTTAAACCATTGATGAATTCTAATTAACCTTAAATACCTCACTAATAATCTAAAATAATACATTATGTAAATATATTAATTTTAGAAAAAAATAAAAAAGACTATTTTAAATTAATAAACATTCATCTTAAAAATTAAGTGATAATTGTTCAGGAAATAGCTTAAATGTCTTCCTATGTAGAGATGTAATTCCATATTTTAGAATTGCTTTTCTATGGGCAATTGTAGGATAACCCTTATTACTTTTCCAACTATATACCGGGTAATCTTCATGAAAATTTTCCATTAAAATATCTCTGTAATTTTTAGCAAGAATCGATGCCGCTGCAATATTCATAAAATTAGCATCTCCCTTAATTGCGCAACAGTGTGGTATATTTTTATATTCTAAAAATTTATTACCATCGATTAATAAAAATTCAGGAGTAATTTTTAATTGTTCCAGTGCCAAATGCATTGCCAAAAAACTAGCGTTTAAAATGTTAATTTCATCAATTTTTTGTGGTGATACTTCTGCAATTGCATAATCAATTGCATTTTGTCTAATAATACTATCTAGCTCCTTCCTTTTCTTTTCACTTAATTGTTTAGAATCGTTTATCTCTTCGTTAAAAAAATCTTCAGGAAGTATTACAGCTGCAGCTACTACTGGACCAGCCAAACAACCTCTTCCCACTTCATCTAAAGCTGCCTCAAACTTATATTGTGAATATTTTTTTTTCATTTAAAAAATTCTTCTGATAAATCTCAATTGATGAGTATATTTATTTAGATCATAATTAAAAATTCCTGTATAATCCAAACTATCAATACGCACTTTTCCATGAGCATGAAGAATTTTTTGATCAGGAAGTATAAAACCTACATGTACGATCTTACCTTCTTCATTTTCAAAAAAAGCTAAATCTCCAGGTTCTGCTTCTTCTATAAAGCTTAAAACTTGCCCTTCTAATGCTTGCTGATTTGCATCTCTTGGCAATTTATATCCAGCTAATTTATATACCATTTGAACTAGTCCGCTACAATCTATTCCATACGTTGTTTTTCCACCCCATAAATAAGGGGTATTAATATACCTAAATGCTAAATCTAAAATTTGCTCTTTTTTTTGTTTGCCCTTTAATAAAACTTCATCAATTAAGAAATGTTTATCTGGAGCTAATTCAAAAATATTTCCTTTAATAAATCCGCGCAATTCTGCCCCTATAGTAACCGGAAATGGCTGATTATTAAGAACCAAAAGACTAAATGGTTCCGAAACGTATGAACTTTCCTGAGAAAAATTTGCAAATTCTATTTCACTAAGAATGTATATCTGTTTAAAATCTACCCAACCTTCGTATCCATCAAAAATAATTTTAACTTTCACCCATTGTTGTTTAACATCTATTATTTCACTAAGTTCTCCAAACAACAATTGAGTTACCATTTCTGAGGTATCAGAAGGTTCTTTTCGTACTGGAGCAACACTTACTTGACAAATGGATTTACTCATAACTGCAAATTTATTTCTTTCTTATAATACTTATACCATCTCTTATAGGTAAAATTACTACTTCTAAAGACGAATCTAACCTTACATAGGTGTTAAATTCCTTTATAAATTCAGTTTTTTTGTCTTTAAAATTCTCAACAACTTTTCCTTTCCACAAAATATTATCTGCTATAATTATTCCGCCTGAGCGCAACTTAGGTTTAAGCAACTCTACATAAGTTACATAATTTTTTTTATCTGCATCTAAAAATACAACATCAATATTTTGTTCAATCTGCGGAATCACTTGCAAAGCATCATTCAAAACAAAATCAATTTTTTTAGAAAATTCAGATTTTTGAAAATATTTTTTCGGTATATAAGCCGTTTCATAATTACTATCAATTGTAATTATTTTACCCGATTCTGAAAGACCTTCTGCCAGACATAAAGTAGCATATCCGGTAAAGGTACCTATTTCTACAATTAAATAAGGAGATATTAACTTGGAAATCATACTCAATATTCTTCCTTGTAAAATACCGGATAACATATGGGGTTGTGTTGTTTTTAAAAAGGTTTCTCTTCTTAACTCTTTTAATAATACCGGCTCTTCTGTACTATTTTTCTCAATATAATCTTCTAATAAAGGGGTTAACTCCATTTTTATATTATTCTTTACAAATATAATTTGTTTAAAAAAAATATTAATATTAAATAGCATTTTATCCAAAATAATCGCTCTAATATTTATAATAGTTTATAAAAATAATTAATGCCTATTAAAATTTACTTTTATAAAAATTTAAAAACAGAAAATATCAAAAAACCTACTCTTACTTTAATAAATAATATAAAAATTAAAATTATAACTAGATTATAATATAAATAAAAAAATAATTATTTTTAATATTAAGGTTAAATAAATTAAAGAAGTATAAGATGCTAAAATATATATGCAAGATAAATAAAATATTATAAAATAATATCAAACAAATGAAAAATGTAAAAATGTCAGTCTATATTTTCAAATGAACAGTAGTGGAATCTGTTCTAAAAAGTGTTAAAATTTTTAATTAAAAATTTATCAGAAATCAGCTATAACCCTTTATTTTAGCCTACCACACGATATTATCAAGTTTTTTATTTATTGTTAAAAAATATAGAAGATTTTTGTTTATAAAATAATGGCATGATTTTTTCCTACCTTATGCCATATTAACACTAAATAGTATAACAATATGTTTGAAATTTTCAAAGACAAAGAAGGAGCTTTTTTCTTTAGATTAAAAGAAAAAAATGGTCAAATTATTCTTGAAAGTGATGGGTATACACAAAAAACAAATTGTCAAAAAGGAATTAGTTCTGTAAAAAGAAATTCCAAAAATGAAGACCGTTTTGAAGTGAAACAAGCATCTAACAAAAAATGGATGTTTAGTTTAAAATCCGGTAACGGACAATTAGTAGGGACCAGTTCTTATTTTGATTCTGAAACCGATGCTAAGAATGGTATTAGAACAGTTATGAAAACTGCACCCGTATCCGAAACAGTTGACTTATCAAAAAAATAGATTCCATAAATTGTTATCTAAAATGAAAAAACCATCTTATAAGATGGTTTTTTCATTTATAACAGTAAAAAATTTTTTATTTTCCTATCTTTGTATATCTTCTATAGGTAAGAAAAATATATTTTCAATAGATAAGCAAATTCAAATACAAACTTTTGAAAACCAATAATAAAATAAAAACCCATTCGGATCAAGATGTGGTTTTAATAAAAAATGCACATCTTCATAACCTTAAAAATATAGATGTTTTAATTCCTAAAAATAAATTAACCGTAATTACCGGTGTATCTGGAAGTGGCAAATCTACATTAGCTTTTAACACTTTATATGCTGAAGGGCAAAGACGTTATGTTGAAAGTCTGAGCTCCTATGCTCGTCAATTTTTAGGAAAATTAGAAAAACCTCAAGTAGATGATATTAAAGGACTTGCTCCTGCTATAGCTATTCAGCAAAAAGTTATTTCCGGAAATCCAAGATCAACAGTCGGTACTTCCACTGAAATATATGATTATTTAAGACTATTATTTTCAAGAGTAGGTAAAACATACTCTCCCATATCAGGGCAAGAAGTAAAAAAAGATGAAGTATCTGATGTAGTAGATTACATACAATCTATACCTGAAGGAGGAAAATTTTTATTATTAGCTCCAATAAGTACTATAGATAAAGACTTTAAAACTTTTTTAAATACATTAAAAAGTCAAGGATACGTGAGGCTTGAGGTAGGAGGTAATATTGTCACTATAGAAGATTTGGAGAGTTTCGGATTTGTTCCTGAGGCAAACACCAAAATAAACTTGGTTATTGAAAGATTTTCAGTAGAACATAATGATGAGTTTCTACAAAGATTTGCCGATAGTGTACAAATTGCTTTTTATGAAGGAAAAGGATCTTGTTTCATAAAAAATGTAGATACCCAAGAAACTAAATCTTTTTCCAATGCTTTTGAACTCGATGGCATTAAATTTAACGATCCTACCATACATTTTTTCAGCTTTAATAATCCTTATGGAGCTTGCTCTACTTGTGAAGGATATGGAAAAATTTTAGGCATAGATGAAGATCTTGTAGTTTCCAACAAAAATCTATCTGTATATGAAGATGCTATTGTCGCATGGAGAGGAGAAAAAATGAGCGAATGGAAAGATGAATTTATTAAAAAAGCATCTAAATTGAACTTTCCTATACATAAACCTTATTATGAGTTAGATGATAAACAAAAAGAAATTTTATGGAGAGGTACAGGAGATCAGCAATTTCCTTGTCTTAACAATTTCTTTAAAATGGTAGAAGAAAATACCTATAAAATACAATACCGAGTAATGCTTTCCAGATACAGAGGTAAGACAATTTGCCCTGTATGTAAAGGAAGTCGTTTACGTCCTGAAACCAATTATGTAAAAATAAACGGGTATTCCATTAATGACTGGACAGAATTACCTATGGATCAATTACATGGTATAATAAAAAATTTAGAACTTAATGAGTATCAGAAAAAGATTGCTAAACGCTTACTCTTTGAAATAAACAGTAGAATAGAATTTCTTTTAGATGTCGGTTTAGGATATTTAACTTTAAATCGAGCTTCTAATACTCTATCCGGAGGTGAATCCCAGCGTATTAATTTGGCAACTTCTTTAGGGAGTAGCTTAGTAGGCTCTATTTATATTTTAGATGAGCCAAGTATTGGACTGCATGGAAGAGATACCTATCGCTTAATATCAGTATTACAAAAATTACGAGATTTAGGCAATACCGTTGTTGTAGTCGAACACGATGAAGATATTATGAAAGCAGCCGACTATTTGGTTGATATTGGTCCGAAAGCAGGTAACCTAGGGGGGAATGTTGTATTTTCCGGAACTTATTCCCAAATGATTAAAACGCATACTTTAACGGCTGAGTATTTAAATGGTGAAAAAAAGATTGAAATACCTAAAACCAGAAGAAAAACAAAAGAATTTATTGAAATTACTGCGGCTAGACAAAATAATTTAAAGGGTATTGATGTAAAATTGCCATTACATTGTTTAACGGTAATAACAGGTGTAAGCGGTTCCGGAAAAAGTACCTTAATGAAAAACATTGTTACGCCTGCATTACAAAGAAAATTAGGAATAAATGGAGATAAGCCAGGCAACTTTTCCGAATTAAAAGGAAATTGGAGTGAAATTAAACACCTTGAGCTGATTGATCAAAACCCTATTGGCAAATCCTCACGCTCTAATCCGGCTACTTATGTTAAAGCCTTTGATGATATCCGCGACCTATTTTCCAAGCAAAAGCTTAGTAAACTTAATGATTTTAAACCGAAACATTTCTCTTTCAACGTTGAAGGTGGTCGTTGTGAAACCTGTTTAGGAGAAGGCGTTATAACCGTTGAAATGCAGTTCATGGCTGATATCGAATTAGAATGTGAAACTTGTCATGGAAAAAAATTTAAGCAAGATATTTTAGAAGTAATGTATGAAGGAAAAAATATAGCAGATGTATTAGAAATGACTATAGATGAAGCTATAACTTTTTTCAAAACACATAATCAAGATAAAATTTCAACTAAACTTCAACCTTTGCAAGATGTCGGCTTAGGTTATTTACAATTAGGGCAATCTTCAGGAACATTATCGGGAGGTGAGGCACAACGAATAAAATTAGCTTCATTTCTAGTAAAAGGTAATTCTTCAGAAAATACTCTATTCATTTTCGATGAACCTAGTACTGGTTTACATTTTGATGATATAAATAAATTGCTTAAGTCATTCAATGCTTTAATTGAAAATGGCCATAGTATTATGGTTATTGAGCATCATCCGGACATTATTAAATGTGCTGATTATTTAGTTGATATAGGTCCTGAAGCCGGAATTAATGGAGGGAATGTCGTTTTTCACGGAACACCTGAGGAGATTATTAAATGTAAACAATCTTATACGGGACAATTTTTAAAAGACAAGCTATAAATGTAAAATTTATATAAGTTTCTTTAATAATTTATACGTTTAAATACAATATGAAGATAACAAAATTTTAGAATTAAATAATTTGGTTTCATAAAATAAAAAAACACCGGAAATATCCGGTGTTTTTTAATACAAAATTTTTAATAATTAGCCTTTAGCTTCATTCATCTTGATTAGATTTAGAGCTGAACCAGCTTTGAACCATTCAATTTGTCCTTTATTATAGGTATGATTGGCTTCAATATTTTCTTTATTACCGTCGGAATGCACTAATTCTATAGTAAGTGATTTTCCTGGAGCAAACTTATCTAAATCTAAAAAATTAATTATATCATCTTCCTGAACTTTATTATAATCGTCTGGATTAGCAAATGTTAATGCTAACATGCCTTGCTTTTTAAGGTTTGTTTCATGGATTCTTGCAAAAGATTTCACTAATACAGCTCTAACTCCTAAATGTCGAGGCTGCATTGCGGCATGCTCTCTTGATGAACCTTCACCATAATTGTAGTCACCTACTACTAGGGTCGGCACTCCATCTGCTTTATATTTTCTGGCAGAATCAGGAACAGCCATATATTCTCCAGTATCTTCATTTTTAACTTTATTGGTTTCCATGTTAAAGGCATTCACAGCACCAATCAAAGTATTGTTAGATATATTATCTAAATGTCCTCTAAATTTCAACCATGGGCCAGCCATTGAGATATGGTCTGTAGTGCATTTTCCGTATGCTTTAATCAACAGTCTGATTCCAGTAATATTTTTACCGTCCCAAGCCGGAAAGCTTTCTAGTAATTGTAACCTTTCCGAGGTAGGAGAAACCTCCACGTTTATAGCTGAACCATCTTCAGCCGGTTTTTGATATCCCGGATCATCAACCTCAAAACCTCTAGGGGGAAGCTCAAAACCTTTGGGTTCATCTAACATTACCTTTTCGCCTTCATCATTAGTGAGTTTATCTTTACGAGGATCAAATCCTAAATCCCCGGCAATTGCCAATGCTGTTACTAATTCAGGGGAAGCCACAAAGGCATAGGTATTTGGGTTTCCATCAGCTCTTTTGGCAAAATTTCTATTAAAAGAATGTACAATTGTATTTTTCTCTTGTTTATCTGCGCCTTCTCTTGCCCACTGACCTATACAAGGTCCGCAAGCATTAGCAAATACCTTTCCTCCTATCTGATCAAAAATACTTAAATATCCATCTCTTTCTACTGTGTAACGCACTAATTCTGATCCAGGTGTAATGGTATAATCAGCCTTGGGGCTAATTTTTTTATCTGCTGCTTGTTTAGCTATTGATGCTGCTCTTGAAATATCTTCATAAGAAGAATTCGTACATGACCCTATTAATCCAACTTCCACTTTTAAGGGCCACCCGTTTTTTTCAGCAACTTCTTTTATACGTGAAATAGGGGTTGCAATATCTGGCGAAAAGGGTCCGTTAAGATGAGGTTCTAAGCTACTCAAATCTATTTCAATCAACTGATCGTAATATTTTTCAGGATTTTCATAAACCTCTTTATCAGAACGAAGTTCATTTTTTATTTTATCCGCCATTTCAGCAACTTCAGTACGACCGGTAACTTTTAAATATTTCGACATATTTTCGTCATAAGCAAATATAGAGGTAGTTGCTCCTACTTCTGCCCCCATATTACAAATAGTCCCTTTTCCAGTAGCTGATAAAGACTCAGCACCTTCTCCAAAATACTCTATGATACATCCTGTGCCGCCTTTAACAGTTAGAAGACCGGTAACTTCTAATATTATGTCTTTAGGTGAAGCCCATCCATTCAGTTTTCCTTTTAAGTGGATACCTATTAATTTTGGAAATTTTAGTTCCCAGGACATCCCTGCCATAACATCTACTGCATCTGCTCCTCCTACTCCGATTGCTATCATTCCCAAGCCTCCTGCATTAGGTGTATGAGAATCTGTCCCTATCATCATTCCACCAGGAAATGCATAATTTTCAAGAATGACCTGATGTATAATTCCTGCTCCGGGTTTCCAGAATCCTATTCCATATTTATTAGAAACAGAAGACAAAAAATTATAAACTTCATTATTTTTATTAATTGCTTCCTGTAAGTCTTTATCCGCCCCAACTCTTGCTTGAATTAAATGATCAGCATGAACTGTAGAAGGCACAGCTACTTTCTTTTTTCCCGCTTGCATAAATTGAAGTAAGGCCATTTGAGCGGTTGCATCTTGCATTGCGACTCTATCCGGAGCAAAATCAACATAAGATTCACCTCTAATAAATGCTTCAGACGGATTTTTTTCAAACAAATGTGAATATAATATTTTCTCAGAATAGGTTAAAGGCCTGCCCACTAATTCTCGAACGGCATTAACCTTCGACTGATAACGGCTGTACACCGTTTTAATCATATCTAAATCAAAAATCATATAGTAATTTTATTTTATGCTTTCTTTATTGTGCTTTAACAAATTAACTTAACTTACCTAATGCCTAATTATAAGCTTTGGTCTAAGGTAGTGTTAAGCCATGATATTTTTCATATGCCTTTAAATATACAATTTTAAAATTAATATGTGCATTTTTTAATTTATTTGACAAATATTTATATACATTCTAAATAATTGATTATTATTTTTACTTTTAAACTGTTAAAAAGAAATAATTCATATAATTTTTTTCAATACATGAATAAAAATTATTTATTTAATATTTTAATTTTTATTAATATCAATTTAATGTTCAATTGAAATATATTAAAATTTAAAATTATCTTTTTTATTATCATTTTATTAAAAAATACTCATTAATTTGAAACAACATATATTTATTGACAAAACATATATTTAAAGGATTAAACAAGTTGTTTAATCCTTTAAATTAAATAATTAAATTGATAATAAAAATGGCTCTCTTTTAAAAAAGAGAGCCTCAACTACACTAATTAGTTGCTAAATCATAACAATAGGTGCTTAATAATTCTAAAATTTGTACATGACAAATATATTCTATTATTATTAATCTAAATTGAGGAATCCCGTAATGGTATTTTTTTTTATAAAATATTTTAAAAAAAAGAAAAGTCCTAAAAATAATATTCCCCTTAAAAACACTTATATAATAACAAATTGATTCAAAATAAATTAATTTTATAAATATAAATACTCAGATAAATAATATTGAAATATGAAATATATCATATTAAAAAAATAAAATCAAAAATATAAAGATATATAATCAATATATTTTTATGATTAAATTTTCACTATTTTCTTATCTATAAATATTGAATATCTACCTAAATAATAAAATTACAACATTAAGATAATTTAAATCATAAAAAAACAACAAACACATATAATTCAAATACAAATAAAAAAATAACATAATATATATATTATTATTTAGCATATATCAATTTAATAGACCAAACATTTTTTTATTTAAACGATTAAGCATAATCTGTATTTTATTATTTAAAAATTTTATTCTTAATTATTTTTCTATTAATCATTAATCCTTTTATTTTTTAATTTTATTTTTAAAGTTATTCCGTCGTCATATCTCCCGTATCTAAGCTT
>NZ_JAMBJZ010000019.1:0-26270 GCF_025291155.1 Apibacter sp. | reverse complement strand
GAAATATTTTGCAGTTTTTTCCAATCCGCGCTCCCTCCATAATAATTACATTAGAGCCGATCCATGTACCCTCTCCAATTTCAACATCTTTATAAATTGATGAAAAAGGTTCGATTACAACATTCTTTGCAATTTTTGCATCAGAATGCACAAATGCTAATGGTTGAATCATCTTCTATTCTTTAGTTTTTACTACTTGAGCCATCATTTCTGCTTCTACAACCATTTGTCCGTTGCAATATCCGTATCCCTGCATATGTACAATCCCTCTTCGTATTGGTTCTAATAAATCTATTTTAAAAATTAATGTATCTCCTGGTATAACTTTTCTTTTATGTTTAACATTATCTAATTTAATTAAGTAGGTAGAATAATTTTGAGGATCATCTACATTTTCAAGTACAAATATTCCTCCCGTTTGTGCCATGGCTTCAATTTGCAATACACCTGGCATAACCGGCTCATTTGGAAAATGTCCAACAAAAAACGGTTCATTAATCGTAACATTTTTTACTCCAATTATATGTTTTTCATCCACTTCCATAATTTTATCTACTAATAAAAAAGGTGGACGGTGAGGAAGCATTCTCATAATGTCTTTTATATCGTATACCGGTTCTTTGTATAAATCGATTTCCGGAATATTTTTTCTTTTAAATAATTTATATAGTTTATTAAGTTTTTTTGCAAATTGTGTATTACAATGATGTCCGGGCTTAGTAGCTATTATTTTTGCTTTTAGTCTAACTCCAACCAATGTTAAATCCCCTATAACATCCAATAGTTTATGTCTAGCTGCTTCATTCGGATAATACAAAGTCACATTATCCAGAATTCCATTGGGACGAACACTGACTTCAGGCTGATTGAATACTTGTTTTAGCTTATCTAATGTCTTAGGAGAAAGTTCTTTATCTACGTAAACAATGGCATTATTTATATCTCCTCCTTTAATTAATCCGGAATCTAAAAGATTTTCCAATTCATGAAGGAAACTAAATGTTCTTGCGTTCGCAAAATCAGTTTTAAATTCCTCAATACTCTTCATGGTAGCATTTTGTGTTCCTAATACCTTTGTACCAAAATCTACCATAGTTGTTACTTCAAAGTGATCTGAAGGGAGTGCCGTAATTTCTGAACCTGTTTCCGGATCTGTATAAGAAATTATTTCTTTTATGATAAAGTATTCCCTATTCGCATCTTGCTCAATTATTCCAACATCTTCAATTGCTTGAACAAAATATTTCGATGACCCATCCATTATAGGTGGTTCTGAACTGTTCAATTCAATATAGGCATTATCCAAATCCATTCCTGTTAATGCTGCTAATACATGTTCACAAGTATGTATTTTAACACCTTTTTTTTCTAAAACTGTTCCTCTTTCAGTAGAAGTTACATAAGTTGCATCAGCTTCAATAGTAGGTTGTCCTTCCAAATCCACCCTAACAAAAACGAAACCTGTATTTACAGGTGCAGGCTTGATTGTCATAACAACTTCTTTACCTGTATGCAAACCTTTACCTTTTAACGTAAACTCTTGCTTAAGTGTCTTTTGTTTATCTGACATTTTTTTATAAATTATTAGTTAAAGATTTACTTTTTACCTTTTTCTAATTTTTCTAATCTTTTAACAATTTCCGGAAGCTTTTTAAAGTATATATAGCTTTTTTGATAATTAAGATAATTGATTGCAGGAGAGCCAAATAATCTTTGATTATCTTGCACATCATTGGTGATTCCGCTTTGTGCCTGTACAATTACATTATTTCCTACTTTTAAATGTCCTGTAATTCCTACCTGACCACCTATCATACTCCATTTTCCTAATTTGGAGGAACCTGCTATCCCTGATTGTGCTGCCATTGCTGTATGTTCACCAATTTCTACATTATGAGCTATCTGAATAAGATTATCCAGCTTAACACCTTTTTTTATGATTGTTGAACCTATTGTAGCACGATCAATGGTGCAATTCGAACCAATTTCGACATTATCTTCTATTAGTACATTTCCAAGTTGTGGAACTTTTTCATATCCTTCATTTGTAGGTTGAAATCCGAATCCATCTCCTCCTATTATAGTTCCTGCATGTATAGAACAATTATTTCCTAATACACAATCTTCATAAATTTTTACACCTGGACCTATATAACAATTATCTCCAATAGTAACATTATCCCCAATAAAAACATGAGGATAAATTTTTGTATTCTTTCCTATTTTTGCATTATTTGATATATAAGCAAAAGCCGCTACATATACATTTTCCAATAAAACTGCTGATTCGGCTATAAAAACAGGATTCTCAATTCCTTGTTTTTTAACCTTCATTTCATTATAAATGTTTAAAAGTTTATTAAAAGCCGCGTATGCATTGTCAACAACTATAATTGTTGGTAAATTGGAAAGATCTTTAGGTACTAGATCTTTTGAAATTATAACAATTGATGCTTTTGTATCCTTTAAATATTCTTGATACCTTTCACCACCTAAAAATGTTATGGTACCAGGCTTTCCATCTTCTATTTTTGAAATATAAGATACTTTTTCTTGGGGATTTCCTTTTATATCCCCATTAATTAAATTTGCTACTTGTTCAGCACTAAAATCCATGATGGGCAAATGTAAACATTTTCTAAGTATTATAAAAATCTTTATTTAACACCGTATATCTCTCTAGGCATGCATAAATGATAACGAGTAATTTTTTTTCTCAAATCTTTAACCAAAACTTGATTATCAGCTTTTTGCAATTCTATTATCTCTCCATTTTTTAGTAATAATTTTATAGGGTCTTTTTTATCATTATATGCCAATACACTCAAATCTTTTTGATGTACAAAATTTTTACCATCTTCTATATCAAATAATTCCTTTGTTGCATTTTCCAATTTTAATAACTTATCCTTTGAAATCGGTTCAGAAATTATACACGAAAATGGTAATTTCCTTTGAATGATAAACTGACTTAATAAACTTAATATTTTATCTTCATTAGCCTGCCATAATTTTAGGGCTGAAATTATATCAGAATCATCCAATTGAGCAAATTTTTCTAAATCTACTTTTGTTAATTTAATAAAATCGGATTTCTTCAAAAAGTAATTTAATATATCGGAAGCTGGAACTTCTTTACCTTCTTTAGTTAATTGCTTGGCTCTTTTTAAAGCTTCTATTAAATAGATTTCCGCTGTTACTGATGTTTTATGAAAGTAGACTTGCCAATACATAAACATTCGCGATGTTAAGTATTTTTCAATTGAATAGATGCCTTTACTATCAATAACCAACTCATCATTTATGACATTCATCATAGTTATGATACGTTCAGAATTTACATTCCCTTCTGAAACTCCAGTAAAAAAACTATCTCTTTTTAAATAATCCAATCTATCCAAATCAATCTGACTTGAAATCAACTGATGAAAAAATTTCCTTGGATATTTATTTAAAAATATATCAATTGCTAACGACAATTCATTATTGAATTCTTCATTCAACAAATTCATAAAAGTTATAGAAAGGTTTTCATGATGAATTCCATCCAATAAAGTTGATTCTAATGCATGGGAAAAAGGTCCATGACCAATATCATGCAATAATATAGCTATTAATGAAGCTCTTTCTTCTTCTTTCGATATTTCTACACCTTTATCTCTTAAAATTTTATGGGTAATTTGCATTAATTGAATTCCCCCTAATGCATGTAAGAATCTTGAATGTGTAGCTCCTGGATATACATAATAGCTTAAACCTGTTTGTGAAATCCTTCTTAATCTTTGAAAATAGGGATGTTCTATTATATCGAATAATAAATCATCTGATATTGAAACAAATCCTAAAACCGGATCGTTAAATATTTTCCTTTTATTTATTTTTTCCAAAAGGCATATTTTTTGTACATTAATGCAAAATTAATGTAAATAAAATAACTATATAAGTATGGGTAAAAAAATATTATGGATAGATGATGAAATTGAATTATTAGAACCTCATATAATCTTCTTAAAAAATAAAGGATATGATGTTATTGATATCAACAATGCAGCAGAAGCCTTAGAACTAATTCCCATAAATAATTTCGATGCAGTTCTACTTGACGAAAATATGCCTGGAATCGGCGGTTTAGAAGCTTTGCAAAAGATCAAAGAAATAAAATCCGATTTACCTGTTATTATGGTAACAAAAAATGAGGCTGAAGATATAATGGAAGAGGCTATAGGAGAAAAAATTACAGATTATATTTTAAAGCCTGTTAATCCTAATCAAGTTTTAATTAGTCTAAAAAAGCTCCTTAAAAGTGATGAAATTATTGAAAAAAAAACCGTTCAAAATTATCAGCAAGAATTTCGAAAAATTTCAATGGATTTGATGTATGCTCAAAGCTTTGAGGATTGGATTCAAATATATTTGAAGCTCATTCAATGGGATATTAGCTTTGATAAACTTTCCGATGTTGAAATGAGCTCAATATTGAACAATCAAAAAGAAGAAGCTAATAATTTATTTTCTAAATTTATTGAAAACAATTATCATTCCTGGTTACATTCTGAACAAAAACCTGTAATGTCTCATACAGCATTTAATGAAGTAGTTAGACCGGTTATTAATACTCATAAAAAGGTTATACTACTTATGATTGACAATCTTCGCTACGATCAGTGGAAAATAATTAAACCTTTATTCGCTAAAAACTTTAATACCATTACAGAAAAATCATATTTCAGCATTCTTCCTTCCGCTACTCAATATGCCAGAAATTCTTTTTTTGCCGGGTTATTACCATTGGAAATTGAAAAAAAATATCCTCAATATTGGGTAAGTGAGAATGATGATGAGCATAAAAATCAATATGAAAGTGAATTATTATCTGCTCAACTCCAACGTTTAGGTTTGAAGGGAGTAAGAAATAAATACTTTAAAATTTTAAATGCCGAATTTGAGAAAAAAATTTATGATGAATTTAAGTATCATAGCAGTAACGCTGATTTTATTACTATAGTATACAATTTTATAGATATTCTTTCTCACGCTAAAACTAATAATAATATTGTTAATGAATTAATTAGAGATGACAAAACATTCCGATCTTTAACTTATACTTGGTTTGAAAATTCAAGTATTTTAAAAATCATTCAATCAGCTGCAGAAGACGGATACAAAGTTGTTATCACAACCGATCATGGTACTATTTATGTAAAAAAACCTAGCAAAGTAATCGGTGATAAAGAATCTTCTACTAATTTAAGATATAAACTAGGAAAAAATCTTCAATATGATGAGAAAGATGTATTCGCAGTTAGTGATCCGGAAAATTATTTTCTACCTAAAGTTAATTTAAACTCAAAATATATTTTTGCTAAGGAAAACAAATTTTTTGCTTATCCTAAAAATTATAACCATTATGTAAATTATTATAAGGATACCTATCAACATGGTGGAGTTTCAATGGAAGAAATGATTATTCCTATAGCTATACTGGAATAGATAATTAATTTTTATCAAACTTTTTAAAACAAAAAATAATTAATTTATCTATTTTAAGTTACGATAAGTTATATTTTATAAGCTACCTATTCATATAGCTTATATATTTGTCTAAACAAATAATATACAATTAAACTATTCTATATGCATCAATTTTTTATGGATAGTTGATATATTTCTATTATTTCCTTAAGCTTAAATAAATTAATACTTCACCTCAGAAATAATATCGATATATTTGTATATTTACAAAAATTATTTTTATTTTATATGAAATTTAAACGTCACGTTATTCTATTTTTTATTTTTATCTTATTCATAAGTTGTAGAACGCAAGATTATATAGTTAATAAAAAACTAAAAGATCATGAAGGAGAAACTATATTAATAGGCCAGGTTACGCGTGAGGCGCTTAAACAACCTGAATTTAATTCATGGTTTTCGGATGAGTATAATTCATATGTTCCAGATCAAAATGTCACTAAAAAGTTAAAGAATAAAATTAAACTCTATCATATAGAAATTTATTTTGGGACTTGGTGTAGTGATACTCAGGAGCAATTACCAAGATTTTTAAAAATTCTTGATAAAGTTAAATATCCTCAAAGAAAATTGAAATTAATTGCACTAAACCGTAAAAAAGAAAGTTTTTATGGAGAGCAAAATCAAAAAGGCATTTCAAATATTCCCACTTTTATTCTATATAAAGCTCATCATAACCCTAAAAGAAGAAATATAGAAATAGGTAGAATTGTTGAATCGCCAACAAAATCACTTGAATTGGATTTATATAAAATTGTTACCGGCAGAGAATTAAAAAAATAACTGATTGGTTTCTATTCTTTACCTACTTTTTTTGCATGATTTATGTAATGTTCTTTGTTAATATAAAAAACATGTAAAATGGTAATATTTAATTTTTTAAAAAAATATTTTTTATCCATATTATTTTTAATTTTAGGTTTACTTGCTTTTATTTTTATCTTAAAAAAATCAGGCAAAGAAAATGTTAGATCGGAAACTAAAATTATCAATCATGAAATTCAACGTCTTAATAAAATGATTGTAATTGAACAAAATTTTTCCTCATTCAAAACAAAAAAATATAATAACTTTAATCCGAAATATTTTGATTTTTTAAATAAAAATATTGTTTTATATATTACTGCAATGGCTCAGGTCACTTATGACATGAAGAAAATAAAAATAGATGTTGATTCGACAAGTAAAACTGTACATATTATTTTTATACCCGAACCAGAATTAAAAGTTTATCCTGACGTTGAAATTTATAGTATGGAAACAGGATTTTTGAATAATTTTTCAAAATCTGAGCTAAATGAGGTTATGGAAGAGAGTAAAAAAGATATAACTAATGAGGTCGAAAAATCTAATATTAAAGCTTTAGCTAAAACTCAATTAATATCAAATCTAAAAGAATTATATAAAGTCGTTAAACTTAATAATTGGAAAATAATTGATGATACTCCTTATGCTAATCAGTTAAACACCATTAAAGATTAGCAGTTAATTTTTTTCAAAAATTCTTATTCTCATTTTAAAATATTAAGATTATCTTTTAAATTGTAATAATATTGCTATATATATATTTATTATTGTGAATTAGTATCCGAAAATATCTCGAAAATATCTATTAAAAATAAAATTGTTTATTTGAGCTTTCAAACGTACTTATTTCATATTCAACATGATCATTCCTAAAGGAAACTTTGGCTCAACATAAATTATTTTATCCGGCAACTGTTCATCTAAATCCAATACTCTTTGTAAATCTGAAAATGAAGGAGGATAAAATCCAAAACCTATTTTAAAACCACCGGTATCCACCATTTGTTTAATAGTATTAATTCCTTCTATAGTATTAGTTCCTTTGATATAGGCTATTAAATTTCTATTTTCTTCGCAATCTGATAAATTAAAAATTTTATCCAATATAAATTTATTGAATAGATATACATCTATATTTCCCAATCCAATGGGCATACCCCTATATTCATGTTTTATATATAAACCATAAAATTCTCCATCAATATACATGCTTATATGATGTTTATGAGAAGGAAAATAAGGCGCATTTCCTTTTCGATTTATAGTAAAATGCTCCTCCAATCTTGTGAATAATTCATTTTTAGATATACCGTTTAATGACTTTAAGAGCCTATTAAATTCAACAATTTTTAAATTTTGTCCGGAAACAAGTAAAGATAATATTTGATGATTCTGATCTAATAAAAAATCCTTAAACTTCCCTTTTTCTTTTATTTTATCCGAATGTCTTATAGCTCCCTCCATTCGATAATAACCATCTGCTAAATAGAGTGAGGGTAAATTAGATACCGTATCTTTAAATTGCGCTAATTTCAATCTATTATCTATTCGCCACAACTTATGTGTAATACCTAATTCATCATCAAATTGTATAAATGGTTTACTCTTAATTTCAATATCCATTAAAATCTCTATTTTTGAATTCGATTCATAACAAAGTAATACAGGATCAGTCTGTAAATAAGTAATATCCAAAAATTGAGTAAAATCTATAATTTTTTCTTTTTTTCCGGTCGACGAGAATTTTATTGTATGATCTTTGAAATCATCCACTGAAATTAATCCTACAATTCCTCTAAAGAACTCTCCTGTTAATTTTTTTTGTTCATAGACATAAAATGAGGCAGGATCATGTTCAAGTAAATTTTCTTTAACATAATCCTCATACCTTTTTCTTATTTTTTTTAAACGATTTTCCAAAGGACTTTCACCTTTAAAGAACATCGGTTTAATAATATCTATATAAGATGGTGTTTTGCCTCTGAGTTTTATTCTTATTTGCTCATCTGTATATATATCGGGAGAATACATGGGAAAATCTTTCCCATCCTCCTCTTTAGGATGTATTCCTTTAAAAGGTTTAAAATTTAACATATAAAGATCATTTACGAATAAGTTAAAACTAATATACTATTTTTCATAGTATATTCTATACTATTTTTTTGCAATAGCAACTATTTGTTTTGCCAATTCCATTCCCACTCTTTCTTGGGCTTCTTTTGTATTACCACCAATATGAGGTGATAAAGATAATTTAGGATTCATAAGCAATGTTATTTCCGGTTTAGGTTCTTTTTCAAAAACATCTAAGGCCGCACCAAATATTTTATCTTCATTTAAAGCATTTAGTAAAGCCACCTCATCTATAATTCCTCCCCTTGAAGCATTTACTATTATAGCATTATTTTTCATTTTGTTTAGCTGTTCTTCTCCTATTACATACTTATTTTGTTTAGGAATGTGAACGGATATTACATCTGAATTTTTAATAACTTGTTCCATGGGAACAGTTGAAATTTCAAAATGTACCTGTTGTCCGTCAAAAAAATCTATTGAAATTGTTCTTGTGATATCGTTTATATCAGAAACTAATACTTTCATTCCCAAACTTAATCCTATTTTTACCACTTCCACTCCTATCCTTCCAAATCCAATTACTCCTAAAGTTTTCCCTCCAAGTTCCATGGCTCCTGAATAAGATTTTTTTAAGGCTGCAAAATTTGTGTCCCCTTCCAAAGGCATATTGCGATTGGAGTCTTGAAGATATCTGTATAAAGTAAACATATGTGCAAATACCAGTTCGGCAACTGATCTTGAAGAAGCTGCAGGAGTATTTATAACATGTATACCTTTATCTTTAGCATATTCAACATCAATGTTATCCATCCCAACACCTCCTCTACCTATAATTTTAATAGAAGGACATTGGTCTATCAAATCTTTTCTAACTTGTGTCGCACTTCTTACCAATAAAACATCAATATTGTTTTCATTTATAAAATTGGCTAACTGCTCTTGAGCAACTTTATGTGATAAAACTTCATGACCTTCATTTTCTAAAAATTCTATTGCAGATATAGAAATACCATCGTTCGGTAATATTTTCATTGTATTTATTTAATTAAATTAAAAATTAGGCAGTTTTTTCAAGTTCTTTCATAACATTAACTAGGGCTTGCACTCCTTCTAAAGGCATAGCATTATAAATACTTGCTCGATACCCTCCTACGGTTCTATATCCTCCTACTCCTACAATATTAGCATCCTTCCACATTTGATCAAATTTGGCTTTATATTTTTCTTCGTCATTTAAAAAGAAACACACATTCATAAGAGATCTGTCTTCTTTTTCGCATACTCCTCTAAACAAAGGGTTTCTATCAATCTCATTATATAACAATTCTGCCTTTACCTTATTTTTTTTCTCAATTCCTTCCGTTCCTCCTTGTTTTTCTAGCCATCGTAAATTCAATAAGGTTGTATATACAGCAAATACAGGCGGAGTATTAGCCATACTTTCTTTTGCAATATGTACTTCATAATCTAAATAAGAAGGCAAATTTCGTCCTGTTTTTCCTAAATATCTTTTATCTACTACCACCATTGTTACTCCGGCCGGACCTAAATTTTTTTGTGCTCCTGCATAAGATATAGCAAATTTATTATAATCAATGGATCTACTTAAAATATCAGAGGACATATCACATACAATAGGAACATCAGTTTCTGGAAATGTTTTGATTTCTGTGCCATAAACGGTATTATTGGAGGTAATATGTAAATAATCAACATCAGAAGGAATCGTATAGCCTTTAGGTATATAGGTGTATTTGTCCTGTTTTGAGGAAGCTAAAACTTCTATCTTTCCGATTTTTTCAGCTTCTTTAATAGCTACAGAGGCAAAATTTCCGCTGTCTATATAAGCAGCTTTTGATTTAAGAAGATTATATGGAATCATAGTGAATTGTAAGCTAGCACCACCTTGTAAATACAATACTTCATGATGATCGTCTAACTTCATTAATTTCTTTGCTAAACTTCTAGCTTCATCCATTATAGCAATAAAATCTTTACTTCTGTGTGATATTTCAATTAAAGAGGTCCCATTATTATTAAAATCCAACACTGCCTGTGCGGCTTGTTGAATTACTTCTTCCGGTAATGTAGAAGGTCCTGCACTAAAGTTATATTTTTTCATTAATTAATAAATATAATGTTTTTATCTTGTTAGGAAATAAAGTAAACACGTTTATTATTCTCAAGAAGGATGTAAAAAATCCTTCTTAGCGATCAATTCTTCATCAGTTTCCACATGAGCATCATCAGGAACACAACAATCCACCGGACATACGGCTGCACATTGCGGTTCTTCGTGAAAACCTTTACATTCCGTACATTTATCCGCAACTATATAGTAAATATCATCAGATATGGGTTTTTGTGGAGTATCCGCATCAATAGAAAGACCGCTCTTAGTTACAACCATTCCTGTTAACCCAGTACCTTCTGACAATTTCCAATCCACCGCTCCTTCATATATTGCATTATTGGGACATTCAGGCTCACACGCTCCACAATTTATACATTCATCCGTAATTTTTATAGCCATTACTTAAAATTAATTTACTTTTGTGCAAAATTATACAATTTTTTTTATATATATCATAAGTAAAATGAGTTTAGAACAAAGAATAAAGTCGCTGAATGCCGTTAGAAATATTTTAGATCAATTTGTTAATAAGAATGAGGTTGATACGCATAATTATTCCAAATTTAAAAAGATTATTTCGCTTGCTGAAACTAAAAATTCATGGTTTACTGAAGATAGCATATTTTCAGTTTTAAAGTATTGGAATAATGTTTTATCTGAAGATACGGTCTCTAAGTGGTTAGCTAACTACACGATTGATTCTACCGAGAAAAAAAATGTTGGATTGGTATTGGCGGGAAACATACCTATGGTTGGATTTCATGATTGTCTGAGTACTCTCCTGACAGGGAATCGGGCTGTAATAAAATTATCTTCCAAAGACTCTATTCTCATTCCATTTTTTTTAAATTTATGGAAAGAGTTTTGTAATGAGCTTGATTTTGAATTTGTAGAAACACTCTCTAATTGTGATGCAGTTATAACTACCGGTAGTACAAATACTGCCAGATATTTTGAGTATTATTTTAAAAACATTCCGCATATAATCAGAAAAAATAGAACTTCCATAGCTATACTAACGGGTAAAGAAACTGAAGAACAATTATATGGACTTGCTAATGATGTATTCTCATATTTCGGATTAGGTTGTAGAAGTGTAACTCAAATATTTATTCCGAAAGATTACGATTTAAATTTACTTTTTAATATTTTTATTTCTTTTAAGAATGTTATTAATCATACTAAATATGCAAATAATTATGATTATAACAAAGCTATATATTTGATGAATCAAGAAAAATTTTGGGATAATAATTTTATTATACTTAAAGAATCTCAAAATTTATTTAGTCCTATCGGTACATTATATTTTAGCACCTATTCCGATAAAACCGAGATAGAAAATTTTATCTCTAAAAATACTGAAAATATACAATGTGTGGTATGTGCTCAACCGTTGGATATTTATAAAACTATAGCTCCCGGCCAGGCACAAAATCCTAAAATTTATGATTATGCCGATGGGATTGATACCATAGAGTTTCTCACTCATTTATAATTAACTTAAATAATAAGAAATTAAAAAAAGGATCGAATATTCATTTTTTTAGATAATTAAATAATTAATAGTATTTTTACTTTTTATAGTAAAAAGACAAAATTGTTACTCATATGAAATCATTACAAGGATTAGGTGTAGCTTTAATAACACCCTTTTGCAAGGATGGAACGATTGATTTCCCATCGTTAGAAAAATTAGTAAATTATAATATTGAAGGCGGAACTGACTACTTAGTTATTTTAGGCACAACTGCTGAAAATGCTACCTTAAATTCAGAAGAAAAAAAACAGGTAATTGATTGTATCCTAAAGAGTAACAACAATCGATTACCTTTAGTTTTAGGCATTGGTGGAAATAATACAGCTGATATTGTACATCAGTTACAAACTACAAACCTTGAAGATTTTTCCGCAATCTTATCCGTATCGCCATACTATAATAAACCTTCTCAAGAAGGAATATATCAACATTATAAAAAAATTGCTGAAAATAGCGATAAGCCTATAATTATATATAATGTGCCCGGAAGAACAGGTTCAAATATTGAAGCTGCGACAACATTAAGATTGTCAAATGATTGTAAAAACATCATCGGGATCAAAGAAGCAAGTCCAAATTTTTTACAATCAACTAATATTATCAAAGATAAACCTTCTGAATTTAGGGTCATATCGGGAGACGATGAATTGGCTTTGCCTATAGTATTGGCCGGGGGATACGGAGTTATATCGGTTTTAGGCCAAGCTCTTCCTCATGAAGTTTCTCAGATGATTAAATTAGGATTAGATAAAAAAGTAGAAGAAGCCTATACAATTCATTATAAGCTAAAAACTCTTTTTGAATTAATATTTGCAGAAGGAAATCCTTCCGGTATTAAAGCTTTATTATCCGTAAAAGGTATTTGTAAACCTTATACTCGTTTACCTTTAACATCTGCCTCTACAAATCTTATTAGTAAAATTGAAAAAGAGCTAGAAACTCTAAGCATAGTTGTTTAAGTTTTTACTATTTAGTAATATATCTACTAATTTTATTAATAAATTATCTATAAATATCTTTATATCAATTAAAGTTATTTATTTGTTTAAAATTATAAAAAAATGTAATTTTGTAATTAGATGAAAAAAATACTTCTATTAGGTTTATCATTTCTCCTTTTTATTAGTTGTGAGAGAAGATTAAATCAAGCTTTAAAAAGTACTGATAAAGATTTGATATTAAAGGTTGCTGAAGAATATGAACAACGAAAGAAATATAGTCAAGCCATCAGTTTATATGAATATGCAACTAAATTCGTTGTAGGAACCGATGAAGCACCGGAAGTTTCTTATAGGACTGCATACCTCAATTATTTAGATAAAAACTATAGGCTAGCAGCGCATCAGTTTAAAAATTTTGTAATGTCGTATCCGAAAGACTCAAGAGCCGATGAATCGGCATATATGGTAGCTTATTGTTACTATGTCGATTCGCCTGATTATAATCTTGATCAAACAAATACACGAGATGCATTAAAGGAATTGCAATTATATATTGACACTTACCCTAATTCGGAAAAAATTCCTGAATGTAACCGAATGATAGATGATTTGACTAGAAAGCTGGAAAAGAAAGCTTTTGAAAATGCTAAAACCCTTTATAAAGTTACGGAATATAAAGCAGCTATCATATCTTTTGATAATGTTTTGAGCGATTTTCCAGATACAAAATTGCGCGAAGATATTTTAATTTATTCACTTCGTGCCAAAACAGAACTTGCCGTTAATTCTATACATAAATTACAAAATGAACGAATTAATGATGCGGTTAATTCATACAATAAATTCTGCAATCTATTTCCAAACTCAACCTATTTAGATGAAGCAAAACGTTTAAATTCTAGATTGGAAAATGCCAAGATTACGTATCAAATTAAAGAAAAAAACATCAATGAAGCCAAAGAGCAATCTGAAGATAAATTAAAATCCGCAGAAAAAGAAAGAAATAAAATAAGTTAACTAAAATTATACACCAATCAAAATATGAATTTAAAAGAATTAAATGCGCCAAACACAACAATTACTTTCAATAGACAACAAATTGAGAGTAAAGTAGGTAACATTTATGAAGCTATAGTAATAATAGGTAAAAGAGCTGAACAAATTAATACTATTATTAAAAATGATTTGAACCAAAAATTGGATGAATTTGCTTCAAATAGCGATTCTCTTGATGAAATATTTGAAAATAGAGAACAAATTGAAGTTTCTAAATACTATGAAAGATTGCCTAAACCAACATTAATTGCCATACAAGAATGGTTAGATAACGAAGTTTATTTTAGAAAAACAGACGCTCAGTAACCATTTTACCATGTCGGTTTTAGAAGGGAAAAAGATAGTATTAATAGTAACGGGTGGAATTGCTGCCTATAAAACCGCTTCCCTTATAAGACTTTTGATCAAACGGGGATGTAAGGTACAGGTTATTATGACACCGGAGGCAGTTAATTTTATAACGCCTCTAACCTTATCTACCCTGTCAAATAATCCTGTATATACACAATTTTTTGATGGAAAAACGGGAGAATGGACTAGCCATGTAGATTTAGCTTTACAAGCAGATTATATTGTGGTAGCCCCTGCTACTTCCAATACGCTGTCTAAAATGGCCAGTGCAGAAGCTGATAATTTAGCTTTAGCAACGTATTTATCTGCTAAAAATATTGTTTTCTTTGCTCCTGCTATGGATTTGGATATGTACAAAAATCCTTATAATAAAGAAAACATAGAAAAGCTTATTCAAAAAGGAGATATATGTATACCTCCTAATAAAGGGGAACTTGCCAGTGGTTTAGAGGGAGAAGGCCGAATGGCCGAGCCTGAGGAAATTGTAAATTTTATTGAAAATTTCATACGAAAAGAGTTACTTTTTTATAAAAAGAAAATTTTAATTACTGCCGGTCCTACTTATGAACCTATTGATCCGGTTCGATTCATAGGAAATCATTCTTCCGGAAAAATGGGTTTTGAAATAGCCAAAGTTGCAGAAAAATTAGGTGCTGAAGTTACCTTAATATCTGGTCCTTGTAATCAAAAGCTATCTAATTATTCTTCCATACTAAGAATTGATGTTATATCGTCTGAAGAAATGTATAAGGCTGTGGATGCCCATTATCAATGGGCTGATATTGTTATTATGGCTGCAGCGGTAGCTGATTATAGACCTAAGACAGTTTCTAAAATTAAAATAAAAAAAGAGGAAGATTCTTTTTCTTTGTCGTTAATTAAAAATAAAGACATACTTTTACACTTAGGTAATACTAAAGATAATCAGTTTTTAGTTGGATTTGCCTTAGAGACTAATGATGAAGAAAATAATGCTCTTAAAAAATTACAAAAAAAGAATTTAGATATGATCGTTTTAAATTCTTTGCGAGATGATGGCGCTGGATTTTCTTACGATACAAATAAAATAACTATTTTAGATAAGCAGGGAAATATTGAGTATTTTGATCTTCAGACTAAAGAAAAAGTCGCTGTGAATATATTAAATTCTATTCATGTAAGAATAAAAACCTGATTTATGAAACATATACCATTAATTTTTCTGTTATTGATTATACCCATAGTGGTTACTTGTCAACAATTATCGGCTGAGGTAAAAATTGATTATAGCAAAGTTCAAGGATCAAATAATCAAGTATTTAATACCTTAAAAAAGGATTTAAAAGATTTTATCAGTAATACGGATTGGATACCTGGAAATAAGCTATCAATGCAAGAGCGTATCAAATGCTCTTTCGGGATTATTATTGAAGAAAGAATTGCTACAGATAAATTTAAAGCAACTTTATTAGTTCAATCCAGTAGACCTGTATATAACTCAAGTTATACGACACCGGTATTAAATTATCAAGACACCAATTTTACATTTAATTATATCGAATCTGAAAATCTTGTATTTAATGAAACTCGTTTTAGCGGCAAAAATTTAACTGATGTCCTTGCGTTTTATATCTATATGATTTTAGGATATGATGCTGATACTTTTTCGTTAAATGGAGGAACCGATTATTTTACCAAAGCTCAAAAAATTTCTGATAATTCCATAAATCAAGGATATAACGGTTGGAACACTTTTGATGGGCCGAGAACCCGAGGTTCTCTTATTGCTGATATTATAAATGATAAGTCCAATACCTTAAGAAATATTTCGTATAATTATCATCGTAATGGATTGGATATGATGTCTTCTAATGAATTACAAGCTAAAACAAATATCGCTATCAATTTAATGAAGTTGAATGAATATTCTTCCAATTATCAATTTTATCCATTGGATCTTTTTTTAACAGCAAAACGAGAAGAAATAGTAAATATTTTTTCAGGTGGTACCTCTGTTACAACCCTTAATATTTCTGATTTAAAAACTTTATTACAAAAAATTAATCCAATCAATAGTAACGATTATTGGAATAAAATTAAAAATTAAAAAACTTATGTTAAGTCATTTATCAATTCGTAATTATGCATTGATAGATATCCTGGATATTGATTTTCCATCTGGAATGATAACCGTTACAGGAGAAACCGGTGCAGGTAAATCCATTATTTTAGGAGCATTGAAATTAGTTTTGGGTGAGCGGGCAGATTACAAGTCTTTAAAAAATGTGGATGAAAAATGTTTTGTAGAAGCTGAATTTATTCTTGATCATGAATTATTTTCCGATTTTTTTACTGATAACGAATTAGACTATGATTCTAGTACAATTATAAGAAGGGAAATACTACCATCAGGCAAATCAAGAGCATTTATCAATGATACACCAGTTACTTTACATTTATTACAAACTTTAACTAAAAAACTTATTGATATTCATTCTCAATTTGATTCAGCAGAGCTGATGAATGAGAAGTTTCAGCTACATCTTTTGGATAATTATTCCAATACTATTGTAGAGGTAAAAGAATATCAGCAAGTATATCATCAATACTTATTTGAAAAAAATAAGTTGCAATCTTTAAAAGACAAATTACTCTCGGGTAATGAAGAACTGGATTACAAGAATTACTTGTTGGATGAACTGAACAGTGCTAATTTAGACTCTCTAAATTATACCGAATTAGAAAATGAACTTAATTTACTTAAAAATTCGGAATACTTAGCACAAATATTATCCGAAATCAAACAACTTTTTGATAATGATGAGATGGGAGTGCTGAATCAAATACGAGAAGTTTATTCTCGCATGGATAAAGGTTCACAATTTTCACCCAATCTTTTGAAACTTTCAGAACGTCTCAGCAGTATAAAGCTGGAATTACAAGATATTTATTCCGAATCTGAATTCTTTTTGGAAAAGCTAGATTTTAATCCGTTGCGATTTGAAGAACTTTCTCAAAAAATTGATTTAATAAATTCGCTATATCTTAAGCATAAGGTTAGCACCATTGAAGATTTAATTGATGTACGTAATACATTATCTAAAGATACTTTTGATTTAGTCAATTTGGAAAATCAAATTCTAGATTGTGAAGATAAAATACAAAAACTTGAATCAAATCTAAATAATTTAGCTGAATCTTTGCACCGAAAGAGATTAAAACATATTCCTGAATTAGAAAATAAAATACTGAATATTCTTTCTCTTCTAGGTATGGAAAAATCGCAAATTGAAATTTCCATGCAAAACACAAATGATTATACACAATCGGGGACGGATATAGTTACTATTAATTTCTCAGCCAATGCGGGCATGCGTTTACAGCCTATAGCAAAAGCTATATCTGGAGGGGAACGTTCACGTTTTATGTTAGCCATTAAAAAAATTATGTCGGAAAAAGAAGCTCTTCCTACCCTGATTCTTGATGAAATTGATACTGGTGTTTCTGGACGTATCGCTAACGAAATGGGAATTTTAATGCAGAATATGGCGAAAACTATGCAATTATTAGTAATCACACATTTGCCGCAAGTTGCTGCTAAAGGAAATATACAGGTTAAGGTTGAAAAAACTGAAATCAAAGGGGAAACTCAAACTCAAATTCGTTTACTTTCCCACCATGAAAGAATTGAAGAAATTGCTCAACTGATAAGTGGATCTAATATAACCGAAACTGCACGGAAGCAAGCCTTGGAGTTACTAAAATAAAAAAGGTATTTTTTAAATTATAATTTAAAATCTTCTTATTAATATTTTACATTAGGAAAACATGTAAGATCCTATCAATAATTTAATAACAGCCTTCATTAAATCTTGTAATTGTTTATTGAATAAATTTTTAAACTTTCGAATATAGTTATATATCCTTTTTAATCTTAAAAAAGTTTTCGGATTTCATTCATTTTTTTCAACAGGTAATCTAAAAATAATTGGGGATCTAAAATATAAATCAACAGGTAATCCATCAATGGTAGCTAGATCCCATTTTAGGGATCTTGTTCCATATATGGCTTTAATTGCATTTTCTTCCATTCCATCTCCAATTAAAATTAAATTACTTTTTACAAAAACCGAACTGATTTCTCCCTTACTATTTACTATAAATTTTAAAATAACTCTAACGTCATTAATATTGTCCTCAATTAATTTATAAGGAAACTCTAATTTTTTTGTCATAGCTGATGTAAAACCTAGAGGAAAATTTGGGATTTTTATATCGTAAGAATTGCCATTTAATATTTCAATTGGTCTTTTTTTATAAATAATTTTCAATTTGTTCATTTCATCTTGGATTTTATCCTCCTGAATAAAATCTCCTGTTTCAAAATTCATGTAGCCTATCTTTTTACCTGATAATATCCTTGCCGTATCTTGTTCAATAAATTGTAAATAATCATAAGAATCTATTTTATTACCTTCAACAGTATATAATTCATATTTGTCTTCCTTATTTATGGCTACTACCCATTTATCATAATAAACTATTATACTTTTATAGATTGGAGGGAGTAGTTGTCCTGCGGAAGAATATAAGGCAACGCTATCATTAATCTTTACAGTGACTAAACCATTAATATAAAATCCCAAGATTGAGTTATTATTATATCCATTATTTTCATCAGAATGTAATAATATATTTCCAGAAGAATTTATAAGGCTACATTCCTTAATTCGTCTTGTGTTATTTTCTTCATATTTTTGAACTAAAAACATACCGTTGAAAACGCCACTTATATAATCGTATTGTACAGGAAGAATTTCTTTTCCTATACTGTCAATCAATCCATATTTGTTATTTTTTTTTACTTTAATCCATTTGAAATCAAAATCTTTATATTCATCAAAACCTCTTACCACTTTGGTTTTATATTTTTTTCCATGTTTAGAGTTTGAATTTATTATATTTTCATTATTCTGCCCTAACAATAAAAGAGATATGCATGAAGTTATGATTAAAGTAATAGAAATTTTCATATAATTAGTTTTGTCTTGCAATAATATATAAATTAATTTATATAACTATAATTTAGATTTAATAATTTAGATTTTTTAAATATTTAGTTCATGCCTGAAAGTAATAATACTACTAATTCTAAAGGTTTTATTTATGCTTTGTTATGCTACCTTTTTTGGGGAATACTTCCTCTGTATTGGCATATGCTCATTGAAATTCCTTCACTGGTTATTTTAGCGAATCGAATGCTGTGGTCTTCCATTTTTCTTACCGTGTTTTGTTTATTTCAAAATCGCAGGGCATTAATATCAGTTATAAAAAATAAACGAAATGTTTATTACATGGGAATTGCAGGTATACTTGTTACTATTAATTGGGGAATATACATTTACGCAGTTACGCATCAATATGTTGTAGAATCAAGCTTAGGATATTATATAAACCCTTTAATTAATGTGTTGCTAGGGGTAGTTTTTCTAAAAGAGAAATTAAATCGTCTGGAAAAGATAGCTACTTTATTTGCTTTTATTGGGGTTTCCTATTTTACCATTAGTTATGGTTCTTTTCCATATATTTCCTTTATTTTAGCTTTAAGTATGAGTATTTATGGTATAGTAAAGAAGAAAGCAAATCTTCCTGCCGTACAAGCGCTTACTTTGGAAACCTTATTGATTACACCTATGGCTATACTTTATTTATTACATTCTATATATAGCGGAGAATTATCTTTTTCGGAAATTGCTACAAAATCAGTAATTTTATTGGTATTTGGTGGTATAGTAACGGCAGTGCCTTTACTTTTGTTTGCTAAAGCAATCAAATATTTACCTTATTCCACTATAGGATTTATACAATACATTAGCCCTACTCTACAACTGATCATCGGAATATTTGTTTTTCATGAAGGTTTTACTTCTGCCCATGCTATTTGTTTTTTATTTATTTGGATAGGGTTAGCTTTTTTTACTGTAAATATTATCCAAAATTCTTCTTTTAAAAGAAAGACTGCCATCAAAGTGAATACTAAGGGGTAAGTTACAATTGTTTATAAAATTCATAAAAGCATAAATAAATATTTTTCTAATTGGTTAATACTTAGGTATAATAATTGATATTTATATGTAAATAATCCAAAGAGATTAATCTAAGAAAAATTTAAATTTTTAAAAACCTATTGTTTGAAAACTATAAAAGCTTTCTAGGATATAACTAGAAAGCTTTTTTTGATATCATTTCTCTATGCTGTACACCCCACTCTTCCAGTTTTTTTATAATAGGCTTTAATTTTTTTCCACTTTCAGTTAACTCATATTCTACTCTAGGGGGAACTTCTGGATAAACGGTACGTGTAATAAGTTGGTTTTCCTCCATCTTGCGTAATTGTAAGGTTAACATTCTCTCCGTAATATTCGGGATTTTTCTTTTTAATTCACTAAATCTCTGTTTTCCTTGATTAAGTAAACAGCATATTATTAGTATCCATCTACCTTCTATTAAGTTAATTGCATATATTTCCGGACATTCATTTATCATAATATTTTTATTGACAAAATTTGTTGAAGCTTTTTTTATTTTACTCATTACTTACATTTTTGTTAGTACCATACAATGGGTAGTTAATATACTAAAGTTATTATTTCTACCTTATATTTACAAAAAAAAATTTAAAAACGAATATAATTAAATAAAATTGATATAAATTTATTAAAGTTATTAAATAAATAATAACCATTTATAGATGATAAATTTAAAAAAATAAGTGATCACTTTAATTTATTTCTTGTATACTTTATAAATTTTATCCTCATGATATAATTTAAAACATGAGAACAATTTAATTCTAATAGAAAATTAAATAATTATAATATGAAAACACTAGTAGTAATTGGACATCCGGATTTGGAAACTTCATTAATAAATAAAAGATGGATGGATGAATTAAAAAAATATCCTGAAAATTTTACAGTACATCATCTTCGTCATGAAAATACAGACCATAGATTTGATTTAAAAAAAGAACAAAAACTAATTGAAGAGCATGGAAATCTAATTATTCAATTCCCTATGTATTGGTTTAATTGTCCCGCCTTAGTTAAACAGTGGATCGATGAAGTATTTACAGAAGGTTGGGCATATGGAGAAGGAGGTACTATATTAAAAGAAAAGAAAATTGGTTTAGGGATATCTATGGGACTTAAAGAAGAAAAATTAACTAAATATAATTTTTCTGTTGATGATCTTATATTGCCTTTTAAAATAACCTTTTCTTATACAAAATCTAACTTTAGGGGATTCTATGCTCTTTATAATTCTCATGAAGCAGTAAATAATGGTGAGCTTGATAAAAGTATTGATCCTTACCTATCATTTATTAAAAATATCTAAAATTTTCATTTATATAAAAAATCTTTCTTAGAATTAAGAAAGATTTTTTATCTGTTTTTTTATTGAATTATATCTGTATTGTTTACTTATTTTCAAATATGGTATTTATAGAAATACCTCCATAATTTCCCGAACTCATTAGTAGAAAAACAGAGTTATTTTTTTCTATTTTTCTTAAATAGCTTTCTAATAATTTCGGATCATTAAAAACTTTGATATCTTTTTTTTGGAATGCATTAGCAATTACTTCTTCTGAGATAGGTTGCATTCTTTTTATTTTCAAAGCTTCTTCACTATAAAAAACTATGGCTTGATCAGCTGCTTCTAATGTATAAGCATATTGTGTTAAAAATTCCGGATTCAATGAACTATATGTATGCAATTCAAGACAAGCTATTAATCGTTTATTAGTAAAATTTTCTTTAACCGCCTTAACAGTTGCCAATACTTTAGAGGGCGCATGAGCAAAGTCTTTATATACGATATATTCATTATTTCCATAGATTTTTTCTAATCTTTTAGATGCTCCTTTAAAAGATATAATTGCTTCATAAAATTCATCATTCTGAATTCCGATTTGATTACATACTAAACGAGCACCTTCTAAGTTTAATAAATTATGCCTTCCGAACATAGATAATTGTACCTCTCCTTCATGAGTCGGAAGATAAACTTTTTCTTCTTTAATTATATATTTTGGTGTACGATAGGGAAACTTTTTTAAATAATTCGAGGTATTTTCGACAATTTCAACCACTTCTTTATCTTCTTCGTTGTATAATAAAGCACCTCCCGGACTTATACTGTTAATAAATGAAATAAATGGTTGTTTGTAAGATTCAAATGTAGGAAACACATTTATATGATCCCAAGCTATACCACTGATCAAAGCTATATTCGGCTGATATAGAAGAAATTTTGAACGTAAATCAATAGGTGAAGATAGGTACTCATCTCCTTCTAAAACTATAAATTCATTCTGGTCCGTAAGTTTTACCATCGTATCAAACCCTTCAAGTTGTGCGCCCACCATGTAATCTACTTGTTTATGATGATAGTTTAATACATGAAGAATCATAGAGGTTATGGTGGTTTTACCGTGAGAACCTGCAATAACTACCCGAGTTTTATTTTTAGATTGCTCATATAAAAATTCGGGATATGAATAAATCTTTATATTCAATTCTTTTGCTCTTATCAATTCAGGATTATCCGAATGTGCATGCATACCTAAAATTACAGCATCAAGGTCAGAAGTAATTTTATTGGGAAACCATCCCAATTCTTCCGGAAGTATTCCTTGTTTTTTTAACTTTGAAAGAGAGGGCTCAAAGATAGCATCATCTGAGCCTGTAACTTCGTATCCTTTTTGTGCTAAGGCTAGGGCTAAATTATGCATGGCACTTCCGCCTATGGCAATAAAATGTATTTTCATTTACCGATATTTTTCAGAACAAAGATACTTTTTTAAACTAAAAAGACAGCAAATGTTGCTGTCTTTATATTTTGATTAATACTTTTATAATTCAAAAAACGATCGTGTTTTTTCTTCTTCTTTTTCCGCCTCTAATTCTTCAACTGTTTTCACTTTCAAAAAACTTGGATCTTGCTCTATAGCTACCATAATTTTTGCTAATATTTCTTTCGGATCTTCATTTTCATAGTCAATATCTAAAGGAGCCTTGAACGTCATTTTAGGTTCTACACCTCTTTTCTTTATCAATAATCCTTTTTTATCAAATGCTCTTCTAAATCCGTCAATAACAACAGGAACAACGATAGGCTTACTTTTTTTGATAATTTTTGCCGATCCTTTCCTACCCGGCGACCATGGAGTAACCGTTCCCTGAGGGAAAGTTACAACCCAACCGCTTTGTAAGGCTTTTAAAATATTATCAATTTCATTCATATCAACCATTCGATTCACATCTTTTCCGGCACTTCTCCAGGTACGTTTTACCGTAATCGCACCGGCCAATGAAAATAATTTTGCTAACAAGCCTTTGTTCATAGTTTCTTTCGCCGCCACGTAATATAGATCTATTCTGGGATCTAAAAGATACACCGGATTTTTTATGGTGTCTATATAGCCGTGCTTTACTGCACCAAAAACATGGTACATAGCGAATACATCTGCAAAATATGTTTGATGATTGGATACAAATAATACGTTTGTATCAGGAAGTTTTAAAAGGTTTTCAGTTCCTTTAATTTTTAATTTATTAAATCCGTTAAATCTGTTATAAGATATTACTCCAAAGGTGAATATGAGAAATCTTTTTAAAATAAACCAATGACCAAATGCATCTGTAAAAAATCTTTTCTTCTTTTTCTTTCCTTTTTCCATTTTACACCTAAGTTTTAAAAATTGTAAATATATTACTTTTAAAAAATATAACTATTTTTATCAGTTCCATCATTGATAAATAATTAACAAGCAAAATTATAATATATATATAGAATTATTGTTAATTAAATATTAATTGTTATATAAGCATACCTTAAATAAAGTAATATACTTTTGCATAAAAAAATATAATTTTATTAATGCATTGTTTTTAAGTCACTAATAATATTAATATATACTAGCTTAGATACATATAGATTATAAAATTAAAAATTAATTATATAAATGTATCGTAAATGTGATATGATATAAAACAGAATTTTTTTTCGATAGAAATAAAAAATATAATTATAAATTTAATAGTATGATTTCTAATATAGCTTATGTATTATTTTATGGTAATAAATTAAAATTTGGCTTAATTCCTATCCATTTAAAAAGGGTTTCACTAAATTTATCTTTCATCATTGAATTCATATTCGTAACTCTAGCGCTTGCATGATTAGCTCCAGGTAACTCTAATATAATAGAATTTGTTTTTAAAGTTGGTTCTACTTTAGTAGCACTCCATGTATCCAATTCGCCATAAATATAGATGAAATTGTTTGCATGATTATCGAGCCAATTTTTTAAATGATTATTAAGCTCCTGCGAATAAATAACAGTTCCAGCTTCTTTAGGAGTAAAGGTAGCCGATGGATTTTCAGTAAAATAATTTAAATATTTTTTAAATGGTTGAATATTATATCCATAATAACCCATTTCCAAAGCTGCCTGATAATAATGTGGGGCGTACTGTTTTATTTCCTGATCACTGAAAAAACTTATATCAACTGAATTAATAAGATAATCTACTCCCTGAGCTATATCGGTTAGTGAAGGTATCGAATCGCAAGAATATCCCCACTGCCAAAATGAAAACGGATATTCTAAAATGCTATATTCAAATGCACTTCCTACAGATCCTACATAGTTATAAGTGAGTCCTTTTATATCAGAATACGCTTTTACATATTTTAAAGCCTCATTTTCATTTTTGAGCATATAGATCTGAAAATCTTGTATTTTCTTCCTGCAAGAATGCGTTCCTACTTTATCCAGAAATTTATAAATTCTGCGATCTTCCAAAGTATAATTTATTGGTGCAACATAAGGAATGGAAACCTCTACATCATTAGGAAAAAAATATCGGTAATAAATAGTAGTTTGCCCCCCTTTACTTATTCCGGTGCTTATCCATTTATTTTTATATAATTTTTTAAATATTTCGTTGATGTGATGTAAATCATGAGTAGCATTGTATAAGGTAAGGTATTTCCAATTAAAAATAGTTGAATCGGGTATTGATTCTCCAAAATATCGATGCTCTATATTAAGATCATTAGAATTTAGTATTTGTTGCAATTCATTATTCCTAGCATTATTTATCTGATATCCTTGTGTTTCCATTAGCATAGGATTATCAAATCCGGTATGAGTTAAAATAACTTGCTGGTTAAAATAGCCTTTATTATTATCTGACCAATCTAAGGGCTGTTTAATCTTAATTTTATATTTTAAAGGCTCTCCTTTTAAAGTTTCAATTCTTTCGTAGGCAATATCTTTTTGTTTTGATAGAAAATCTTCCAATATTTTTCTATCTGATCGCTGAGCTAATAAAGTAGTAAAAGAGAATAAAGCAGCAAAGAATATTAATATTCTTTTCATTTTTAACCAGTTTAATATACAATCTCGAATCATTAATTTATTACTATTAATTTTAATTAAATTTCTTATTTTGGAAATATTGCAAAACTTTAGAACATTTAAAATTTTATAATTCTAATGCCTTACGTATTCCATTATTCATTAAAATATCAATAGGATTTTCAATAGCTTCTTTTACAGCCACTAAGAAACTTACCGATTCTTTTCCATCAATAATTCTATGATCATAAGATAGTGCAACATACATCATAGGTGCGATGACGATTTGCTTATTTTTAACTACAGGTCTTTCTATTATATTATGCATTCCCAATATGGCGCTCTGAGGAGGATTTATAAGCGGAGTTGATAGCATAGAACCAAAAACTCCACCGTTGGTTATGGTAAAGGTGCCTCCTGTCA
>NZ_JAMBJZ010000018.1:0-28188 GCF_025291155.1 Apibacter sp. | reverse complement strand
AAAAGCAGAAATATTATAATGAATTTTCAATCCTAAAACTGACCTATTGAAGAATGGATTGAAAATGTATAATATTATAAAAACTTAAATAGAGATTAATTTTTTCAGGAATTGGAGCATTTCGTAATCCGGTAATATACCCAGTCAGAAAATAATTAGTTGCCAAATAAATAATTATTAATAAAGGACTAATAAATAAACTAACAAATATTGGGTGTATTAAATAATTTGATTTCTTTGTTAAAATAACGTAAGACAAAAACAAAAAATATCCCAGTAGAATAAATACACATGAGTATTTAGTCAAACATAAAAAAATAATAAAAAGCTATTAAAAAAAATATATCGTTTATTCGAGATTTTATTACATAAAAATTTATAATTAATATAGCAAAACAAAATCAAAATTGGAAAGAGGATTGTTTCTTACAGCTTATTGGTATTATCGAAAGAGTAACAGGAGATATTGATACAGTCCATATTTCTTTCCAAAAGGAATTTTTTAATCTTGATAAATATAAAATAAAAGCCATGGATAATATAAACAAGATCTTAGAAGGCGTAAAGTAATCAATATTTAACATATGAATAATCCTAATTAATATAGGGTATAAAATGGGAAAAATACTTTCCTTTATTTTATGATGGTCATGACCATCATAAAATATACTTTAGAATCGGTTGATATTGTATAGCAATATAAAGAGCAGTAACTTATTATATTAAATAATAAGTTATTAAGACAATTAGGTGTAGATATTTGACCTTAAACGTATAAAAATATTAAATATAATGCATAGATTTAAATAAATGTAATATTACCTAAACATTAGAATTTGTTATTTTTGAAAAGTTTTAGGTTTATAAATATCATAAATATGAAAAAATTTCAAAAATTAATTCTTTTTTGCATTTTAATAGTGTTTATAATAAATTGCAAAACAACTAAATCAATAGGAATATTTAAAGCCTATCTTAATCAAGAAATAAATGATTCAATCAAGTCTGACTCTCAATATATACAATATATCTACCCTTATAAAAAACAAATGGATTCAATAATGAATCAACCAATTAGCTATGCAAAGGTAGATTTTACTAAGACCGGATATTCCAGTAACGAAGGTAATTTACTAGCCGATTTAGTATTAGATTATGCTAAAATATATGCAAAAAAGAATTCTATTCCTGATCCCGATTTTTGCTTGTTAAATATTGGCGGAATTAGATCTATTATCCCTAAAGGAGTGGTAACCGTAGAAAATATATTTGAAGTAGCGCCTTTTGAAAATGAATTGGTATATATACAGCTCGATGATTCACAAATGAAAGAAATGTTTGATTATTTAAGAACAGAAAAGAAAGGACATCCTTTGGCTGGAATTAAGCTTATTTATAAAAATGACCAATTGTATACAGCGAAAATCGGAGGTAAGGATTTTGACAATACTAAGAAATATTGGGTAGTAACAATAGATTATTTAATGAACGGGGGAGACAGAATGAATTTTTTTGTGAAGTCTGATTCTAAAAAAATAACGCATCTGAAATTACGAGATATACTTTTGGAACAAGTAAAAAAATACAAAGAATTACCGGAGCTAACGGATCAAAGATTAATTTATGAAGATTAAAATAATTTCATATGAAAAGAAGAGATTTTATTAAAACAACCATACTAGCAGGAGGGGCATTAAATCTTCCATCAATATCATTTGCTTCCCAAATTTTAAAGTCTGACAAAAAAGTAACTATACTGCATACAAATGATCAGCATAGTAGGATAGATCCATTTCCTCCTACTTATGCTCATAGCTCAAATAAAGGTGGTTTTGCAAGAAGAGCGACCTTAATTGAAGCTATTAGACAGGAAGAACCGCAGGTATTATTGTTAGATTCGGGGGATGTTTTTCAGGGGACACCCTATTTTAATTTTTTCGGAGGAGAATTGGAATTTAAATTAATGTCCAAAATGGGGTATGAAGCATCAACTATGGGGAATCATGAATTTGATAACGGTTTGGAAGGATTTAAAAAGCAGTTGCCTCATGCCCAATTTGACTTCCTTTGTTCCAACTATGATTTTACAAACACTATATTAGAAGGGTTGACCAAAGATTATAAGATTATAAACAAAGGAGGAATAAAAATAGGAATATTCGGCATTGGAGTCGAATTGGAAGGATTAGTTGAAAAAAAGAATTATTTAGAAACTATATATTTAGATCCTATTGAAATAACTCAAGATCGGGCCTATATGTTGAAAAAAGAAAAAAAATGCGATTTAGTTATTTGCCTTTCCCACATAGGATATAAATATCCGAATTTTCCAAATAAGGTATGTGATGTACAGCTTTGTCAGCAAACCTCACATATAGACTTAGTACTTGGTGGGCATACCCATACATTTTTTAAAGAGCCCGAAAAATATATAAACAAAGAAGGCAAAGAAGTACTTTTAAATCAAGTAGGTTGGGCCGGTTTATTATTAGGTAGAATAGATTATCTTTTTACTCAAAATAATAAATTAAAAGAAATTGCTTTCCAAACCATCCCGATTGAAGATTATACGGTGTAGTTTCGTTTTCCGAATAATTTAGATCCAATTCTAACCATGTTGCTTCCACATTCAATAGCAAGCAAATAATCATCGGACATTCCCATAGATAAAATTTCCAAGCCAAATTCTTTTTGATGCGTTTCATAAAATTTATGAAGATAAGAAAACTCAGCCTTAATTTGTTCCTTATTGTATGTAAAAGAGGCCATACCCATAAGACCTTTGATAGCAACATGTGGAAATTTTCCTTCCTTTTTAAAAGTAAGTAATTCAAGAGCCGAATCCAAAGTTAAGCCATATTTAGATTCTTCTTGCGCTATTTTTACTTGTAATAAAACAGCCAGAGGACGATTATTTTTTATCGCTTCTTTCTCAATGATTTCCAGCAATTCTAAACTATCAACAGAATGTATCAAATAGACAAAAGGAGCGATGTATTTCACCTTGTTTTTCTGCAAATGTCCGATCTGGTGCCAACGAATGCTTTTAGGTAATTGTCCATATTTTCCCATTAATTCCTGAACTTTATTTTCCCCGAAATCAATTTGCCCATAAGAATGCATTTCTTCAATTTCTCTTGCAGGATGCATTTTAGAAACAGCAATCAAACTTACCTCCGATGGTATTGTTTGTAAAGTGGTTTGTAAAGAATCTTTTAAAGGCATAAAATGAAAAATAAATTAAGATGGTAAAAGTACAAATTAATTTTTTCAAAAAATAAATCGAATAGTAAAGATTTTATATAAAAAAGAGCGGAAAAATAATTTATTTCCACTCTCAAAATCAAGTTTTATTTTATTTTTTATCTATTGGATTTTAAATCTTGAAAATTAAGATCGTTGTTAAGCACATTATTTACTTTTTCAACAATCAATTTATTAGGTAATGTAAAAGAAGAGGTTTGTTTACTGTTTAGAACGGAAGAACTGAATTCAATTTTATAAACTCCGGCATCAGCAATCCAGGCAGAAGCTAAAGGATTGAAAGAGGCTAAATCTTTAGGTTGTAGTTCAAAAAAGACAACTTGAGTTTCTCCTGGGTTTAACAATTTTGTTTTTACGAAACCTTTTAGTTCTTTTGCAGGTTTATCAACTCCTCCTCTAGGAGCAGAAAGATAGAGTTGTACAACTTCTTTTCCAGCAACACTTCCTGTATTTTTAACTTTTAATGATATCACCAGCTTTTGATTGAATTGAGAGGAACTTAAAACAGGTTCTGAATAATCAAATTTTGTATAAGAAAGTCCATATCCAAATTCATAAGAAGGAGTTACGTTGAAAGTATTAAAATATCTATATCCAACATATATCCCTTCTCTATAAGATACATCTGTAGGTTTTTCTGCAGGAACCCCATCAAAATTTGATGAAGAAGAAACGTCGGAATACTTAACAGGTAAAGTTTGAGTTAATTTACCAGAAGGATTTACAGTACCTGAAAGTACGTCTGTTATAGCATAACCTCCTTCTTGTCCTGGAAGACTTGCCCATAAAATTGCGTCTACTTTTCCTTTCCAGCTGGAGGTTTCAATAGCACTACCGGAATTAACAATTACTACAACTTTTTTATTTAATTTATGGAAAGCATTGGATACTTCAGAAATTAAATTTTGTTCTTTTTCCGAAAGATCAAAATCGTCTTTTATTTTTCTGTCTCCTGATTCACCGGCCTCGCGTCCGATTGTGATCACAGCTATATCATTTTCTTTGGCACTATTTTCAATGACTCTTTCTTTAATGGTAGGCTGAGTTAAAATGGGTAAAATAGCTAATAATTTTTTCTTAAGTTCTTCAGTTTTTCTAAGTTCCTCTTTAACAAAAGAAGTATAGGTTTTGTCTAAATTTTTATCTATTTGAAAGCCGTTTTCTTCCAAGCCTTTAGGTAAAGAAATTACATAAGCTTTGTTAACATTTCCACTTCCGGTTCCCCCTGCAATAATATTATAAGACCCGCTTCCGAATAGTGCTATTTTACTTCCTTTGTTTAAAGGTAATGCTCCGTTATCATTTTTTAACAAAATCATTCCTTCAGAAGCTGCTTTTCTACTTAAAAGCCCATGACTTTTTAAATCAGGATTATTATATGGCACATAGCCGGCTACACGTGGAGATTTAAAGATAATTTCCAATACTTTTCTTACGGAATTGTTTACATCTTCTATAGATAATCTTTTGGAATCTATATATTTTTTTAATGTTTCGAATTGTATCTGAGTACCAGGCATTAATAGATTATTACCGGAATGAATTTGTTGGGCAAAAATTTTCTCTTCATATGAATCTTTACTTATACCGTCATGACTGGTATCACTAATAGCGGATACATCTGCATAACCTCCGAACCAGTCTGTAATTACAGTTCCTTTAAAGCCCCATTCGTGACGTAAAATGGTAGTTAATAAATCATAGCTTGCAGAAGTATAGGTGCCATTGATCTTGTTATAAGATGACATTATAGTGGCTGGATTAGATTCTTTAACAGCAATTTCAAATCCGCGAAGATAAATTTCTCTTAAAGCTCTTTGAGAAAGATGCACATTTAAACCCATACGGTTATTTTCGCTATTATTCGCTGCAAAGTGTTTAAGAGACACTCCTACACCGTTTTTTTGTATTCCTTGAGTGATAGCAGAAGCGAATTTACCTGCTATTAAAGGGTCTTCTGAAAAATATTCAAAGTTACGTCCACATAAAGGATTACGCATTATATTTAAGGCAGGAGCTAATTGAATATCCGAACCATATTTTAAAGCTTCGTCTCCTATGGCTTTTCCAATTTCTTCAGCCAATTCCACATCCCATGTGGTGGAAATAAGCGCACCAACCGGAAAGCCTGTAGCATAATAGGTATTTGATTCTCCTTTTCTGGTTGCAGAAATACGTACTCCTGCCGGTCCATCAGTAAATATTACTGCAGGAATACCCAATTTGTCAATAGGAGTGGTAGAACCTGCAGATCCAGGTATAAGGTAGCTAGGAATTGTTACGCCTTTTGGGTCAATTGCTTCAAAACCTTTTAACATTTCAAATCCAACCATTCCCGTTCCTAAAAGAAGATGTATTTTGTCCTCAACCGATAACCGAGAAATCAAATCATCAATTCTTTCATAATCTGATAATCGAGTATCTTCATAAGGTTGTAGTTTTCCGTCTCTGTTCCAATCAGAAAATTTTTGATTATTAACTAAAATCTGAGGATAAGTTTGAGCCTTGCTTAGATTAAATGCGCAAAATCCAATTAATGCACATAATACAAATCTCTTTTTCATCATATTATTTTTTTTTCTCATAAGGTACAAATTATTTATCATATATTGACATATACATGATATAAATTAGGTGTTTCATAAGTTGTTATTATTATACAATATTAAATTGTTGATATATAATAATAGTTATAATATAATTTTATATAATAAAAAATATGAAATAGAATTATAGTTGGATTTTCATACAAAAATAACTAATTAAAACAATATTTTATCTTATTTTTAATTGAATAATTTATCTTAAGAAAGTGCTATTTTTGTAAATAAATATAAACAAATGCGCAAAATTAAATTAGAAAAGTATTTTAATATAGCTTGTTATGCAGAATGTGTAAGTTGTTTTTTGCTTTTTTTGGTTGCCATGCCTCTGAAATACTTTTTACAAAACACCCTATTAATGATACCGGTTGGAATGATACACGGTTTATTTTTTACAGTTTATATTATTTTATCCTTTAGGGTTAGAAAAATCTATAAATGGGATGATGAAGATTTTGTTTTTGTGCTTATGTCGGCATTTTTCCCGTTTGCAACCCTATGGGTTGAAAAAAAATTGGCAAAAACGAATAGAAAATAAAAAAGTATATAGGACATATTTGTTTAAGATTTCAAATATGAAACCTTACTATATAATTGAATATTTAAGGAGTTACGAATAATATTAAAATATATAGGATAAAAAAAGAAAGTTTCTTATGTACATAAGAAACTTTCAATCTTTATATATGTAAAATTCTAATTTATTGCATTCTGTAGCTCTTCAGTAATTTCCATATTATGAAATACTTGTTGAACATCATCATCATCTTCAAATTTTTCAAGCATTTTTAATATAGTTTGAGCTTGTTCCAATGGAAGTGATTTCGTAGTATTAGGTAATCTTTGTAGTTCCGCACTTTTAGGTTCAATACCCAATTCCTCAAATTTATGATTGATAGAACCAAAATCTTCAAAGGAAGAAGTAATGATTACTTCATTATCATCTTCTTCAATTTCTTCAGCACCTGCATCGATCATTTCCAGTTCAAAACTATCCCAATCCATGGTGAGAGATGATTTATCTAGGGTGAAAATTCCTTTTCGATCAAATAAAAAAGTTAATTCCCCATTTTTTCCTAGGTTGCCATCAAATTTATTAAATATTGCTCGTACGTTAGCTACAGTACGGGTAGGATTATTGGTTGTACATTCCAAAAAAATAGCAATTCCTCCGGGGCCATACCCTTCATAAGTTATTTCATCGTATTGTTCTGCATCTGCTCCGGAAGCCTTTTTTATAGCTCTTTCTACATTGTCTTTAGGCATATTGGCTCCTTTGGCATTCAGTAGACAACGACGAAGCGCCGGGTTAGATTCAGGATTAGGACCTCCGGCTTTAACAGCTATTGCAATTTCTTTCCCTATGCGGCTGAATTGTTTGGCCATTTTGTCCCATCTAGCTAATTTTGAAGCTTTTCTATATTCAAATGCGCGTCCCATAATCAAGTTTAATTTCTAAAACAAAAATAATAATTGAATGAATTATAGAAAAATAAATTATTAATTTTTAATACTTTTTGGATAATTTACAGGCTTTATGACTTAGTATTTAAAGATTATATTATAAAATAAAATGATAAAAATATCATTAATAGTATGAAAATAATTTAATTTTCTATGTTAATTGGAAATTTATATAAATTAATTTACCATGATTAATTATAAGTAATTTATTTGTAAAAGATTTATTGTTATCTTATTAAACTATAGAAATTTTATAGAGAATTATTCCAGTAATTCTTTAGGTATTACACAAACAGGAATAGGTTCTATCTTATGTTGGGCAAGTTTATTCAACCTTTCATAAATATCAAAAACTTCGCGTTGTCTTCCTGAAAAGTCAGAAGCCTTATGGTCTTCATGTGCTTTCATAGCCCATTCCAATTCCGGATAGGAGGCTCCTATTTGATCTTCATCCGAACGGTCGTCAGTCCAAAGGCCATCTGTGGGTTTAGCTTTTTGAATTGATTCGGAAATTTTTAATTCTTTAGCGATTTCAAAAACCTGACTTTTTAATAAATCAGCAATGGGGCTAATGTCAACTCCACCATCTCCATATTTGGTAAAGAAACCTATACCGAAATCCTCTATTTTATTACCCGTTCCACAAACCAAATAGTTGTTAATTCCGGCATAATAATATAATGCCGTCATACGAAGGCGAGAACGTGTATTGGCTAGAGAAAGATTATTTTTTTCATGAGATTCGTCAGCATGTAAATCAGATTTTAGAGCTTCAAAAGAAGAAGTAAGATTTATGGTTTTTCCGGCAACATTTCCAAATTGTTCGGTTAAAAATTTTATATGTTCTCTTGCGCGAGTAACCTGATCTTCAGCTTGATGAATAGACATTTCTAATAGTAAAACCGGGCTGCCGGTTTTAGCGGCTAAAGTAGATACTACTGCGGAATCTATCCCTCCAGATACACCAACCACTAATCCTTTTGCACCACTATTTTTCAGATAATCGTTTAACCAATTAACAATATAGGAAATTACCTTTGTTGTTTTCATAATATTGTATCTTTGCGCGTAAATTTATATATTTAAAACCAAGTGTAAAGATAATGAAGTTTATTAAATATCTGGCGGTATTATTGGCAATGCTGGGCTGTACCCAAAAAAATAATAAAGATACTTTAAACAAAAGATGGAAAGCGGATGTAAGTAAAGTGCAGGTAGAAATTGATATGAGCGATATTGCTAGTGATTTTTATAATTTAAAACTAACTGTAGCCGATATCAGAAAAAAATATCCATTTTATCTGAGTCAAAATACTCCGGATTCAAGATTTGAAAAAGATAGAAGAGATAGTACAGAGCTTAATATTTATGCAGAAATAAGGAAAAATGTTCCAAATGATAAGATCAAAACAGAACTCAAGGATCTTTTTAAGCATATAAAGTTTTATTATCCGAATTTTAAAGAGCCTAAAGTATTCTTATATTCCTCTTTTACATCCGATTATTTGAATCCAATCACTTATATTCCCCAAAATAATTATTTGCTTATTGCTACTGATTGCTTTTTAGGGTATAAGAATAAATATTATGATATGATGCAGATCGATAGGTACATACAAAGGACTATGAGTATGGAATACTTTTCATCAAAAGCTGCAAAAGAATTAATAAAAGAAATGAGGCTCATTCCCAGAGAAACTGATAGCCAATCGTTTGTTTCACAAATGATTTATCAAGGTAAAATACTAATATTAGAAGATGCCTTCCTTCCTGAGGTAAAAGATTGTTACAAAATCGGTTATACTGAAGATCAAATGAATTGGGCAAAAGAAAATAAATACGAAATATGGAATTATTTTATTGAAAATGGCTATGTTTTCAGTGATGATATTTCCCTTTCTGATCGATTCCTATCATTAGCGCCATTTTCTAAATTTTATACGGAAATTGATTCTCAAAGTCCGGGACAAATTGGCTGTTGGACAGGATGGCAAATTTGCAGAAAATATTTAATAGAAAATGATAAAGTTAGTTTGCAAGAATTTATAAAAGATACTAATCACGGACAAATTTTTGCAAAAGCCAAATATAAGCCCAATCCTCTTGATGATGAGGTCTATGAAGATAAAAAAGTAAAAAAATAAATAAGATTTATATATCGAAAAGAATGAAAGAAACAGAGATCAATTTAAATATACAGTTAGATGAAAATCATATCCCTGAAAAAATTGTTTGGGCTGCGCCAGATGGCGGTATAATCGGAGCTGAAAGTAAAGCTATTTTGTTGTCTGTGTGGGATGACAAAACTAAAGAAGCTTTGAGGATTGATCTGTGGACAAAGGAAATGCCTGTAGATGAAATGAAACGTTTTTTTCATCAGGTATTGCTTTCTTTAGGAGATTCCTATCAAAAGGCAACAGATGAAGAAGAAATAGCAGAAGAAATTAGAAAATTCGCTGAATATTTTGCAGATAGAAGTGGCATAAAAATGTAGTAGATACTACTTTGCTGTCGAATGTTACTTTTATTAAGAAATTGAAATACTTCATCTTAATATAAATGTATAATTATTTCAAAAACTTATCAAATGATTTCTTTAATGAGAATTTAATAACTGATTTAGTATGATAATTTTCTGACGAATTAAATTTTGAAAACATAAAAACAATAAATAACGATGATACTATATAATAGAAATAGAAGGTTAAGAGCGTCACAAGCTGTGAGAGATTTAGTGAAAGAAACTGTTCTAACCACAGATGATTTTATCATGCCTATATTCATTGCAGAAGGAGAAAATGTAAAAGAAGAAATATCATCTATGCCCGGAATATTCCGCCGGTCATTAGATCTTACAGTTAAAGAAGTAAAAGAATTATGGTCTTTGGGGGTAAAAGCTATAAATATTTATGTAAAAATCAGTGAAAATCTGAAAGATAATACCGGTAAAGAAGCTTGGAATAAAAATGGATTGATGCAAAACTCAATCAGGGCCATAAAAGATGCGATTCCGGAAATGGTAATCATGCCTGATGTGGCCTTAGATCCTTATTCTATTTACGGACATGATGGAATTGTTGAAGACGGAAAGATAGTTAATGATGTCACTGTAGATGCATTAGTTAAGATGAGTCTTAGCCACGCGGAGGCGGGTGCAGATTTTATAGCCCCTAGCGATATGATGGACGGAAGGGTAGCTGCTATTAGAGAAGCTCTAGAAGAAAATGGATTTCATGAAGTAGGAATTATGAGCTATGCGGCAAAATATGCAAGTTCCTATTACGGACCTTTTAGAGATGCATTAAATAGTGCTCCAGGATTTGGAGATAAAAAAACATATCAGATGGATTACGCTAATAGTAAAGAAGCTATAAATGAGGCGTTGAGAGATATAGAAGAAGGAGCTGACATTATTATGGTAAAGCCTGGGCTTCCTTATTTAGATATTGTTTCAAAATTAAGTCAAATCGTTGATGTTCCAATTTCCGTATTTCAGGTTAGTGGAGAATATGCGATGATTAAGGCCGCTGCAAAAAATGGATGGCTGGATAATGATAAAATAATCATTGAAAGTTTGACATGTATAAAAAGAGCCGGAGCCAGTCTAATTTCAACTTATTTTGCAAAAGAAGCAGCAAAACTGTTAAATCGATAAAATTTTAGTTGTTCACTATAATTGAAAATTGCCTCTTTTATTTTTAATAAAAGAGGCAGTTTTCATTCATATAGAAAAATTGTTACTTAATATGATGTTTATAAAGCTGTTTTATATTTTTTAAAAACCTCTTCTGAATATTTTTAAAATTTTTCAAACAATAAATTAGACGTGACGATGCATATAGACTTTTTTTAGCGAATGCATGGATACGTGAATTACCTAAAAATATTTTTAAAGATTATTAATTTTAATTTTATATAATTATAAAAATAAAAAAAGCATACTTAATTAGTATGCTTTTAGATATTTATAAATAAATATAATTATTTCTGTTGTTGATTTAGCAATATTCCCCTATAATCAGTAATATCAGCATCTTGATATAAGGATCTTAAAAATAAAGAAGGCATTTGTTGTGCATATTGATTCATCAATGAAGTTTTTAATTGTTTCTTATCTCCGATTTGACCTTTTGTAATCGATTTAGTGATGATTACATACACTCCGTTTTTTCCTTCAATAGCTTTAGATTGAGCTCCTTGTTTTAAACCAAAAGCAGCTCCTCCTACTTTTGGTTCAAATTCCCCGTTGATTGAAGGATTATCGAAACTTAAAGAAGCACTACCTTTGGTGGTTTTAAAATCAACGGCTAAATTTTCCAATGATTTGTTGTCCTTATTTATTTTTTCAGCGATAGCTTTTCCCAGCTTTTCGTTTCTTACTACCGTTTCGATTTCATCTCTAACCAAAGAAGGATCTGCTAAGCCTTTACTGAATAAAGAAGAAACTCTAGCTACTATATAGCTTTGATCGCTAGTAGTAAATGTTTCAGAATCTCCGAGTTTTCGTTTGGAATCAAAAGCCCAAGCAATTATATCGGAGTCTTTATCTGTATTTAATCCATTTATCATAGAACCAAAACGTAAGATTCCTCTTTGCTGTTGAGGTTTGTAATTAGATTTTTTTGCAAGTTCAATGAATTCTTTAGAAGATTTTCCTTGAATTGATTGTATAAAATTGGTAGATTGTTTTCGAGCCGCCTCAATAGTTGCATTAGAAGGTTCTATTTTCTTTGCTAGATCTGCTAATTTATAGACAATTTCATCTGGTTTTCTTTGAGTGATCATTAGAACTAAGTATCCTTGCGGAGTTTCAATAACTTCTGCTTTATTGGAAGGAGAAGATTCTAAGAAACGTTGTAATTTTTTAGAAGAAGCAGAAAAATCTTGGGAAGTAGTTAATTTCATTACTCCATTATTTGATGAAATGCTCGGATCATCTGATTGATTAACTAGTGTTGAAAAATCATTAGGATTTGCATTTAATTTAGCAGCTAATTCATCTGCTTGCTTTTTAGCTTGCTCTTTATTTCTAGCCGTTTTTGGCTGAATTTGCTGAGCTCCTGTATAGCTTATCAATATATTTTTTACCGTTAGGGAGTCTGTATTTTTTTTACCAATTAACTTGGATATAATAAAGTATCCATCGTCTTTGTATGCCGTTGAAATTTGACCTATTGAAGCATTTTTAACCCAACTTTGTATAAATCGAGGTAATTGTTTTTCACTTCTGTATTGTGAGATAAATGGTCTGTCAGCTATTTGTGCCGTATTAAGCTCACTTATATAAAGAGAATCGTTTTTTACGGAACTGAATGCTTGAATGGTATCTCCTTCAACAATAGATTTAGACAATAAGGCATTTAAAGAATTGAGAGTATTATTTTCATCCGAAGGAGTAGGTTTTGCAGAAAAAAACACATAATCTATGGTTCTATTTTCATCAATTTTAAATAAAGATTTATGTTTTTCAATATAGGCTTTTAAATCATCGTCAGAAACCTTCATCGGATTTGTTTTTTGGTAAGCATCATAATCAATTTTAACAAACTCTATGTTGGCTATATTTGATTGGTTTTGCGCTAAAGTTTCAATTTCCTTGTTGTTTGTTAACATTGCGGAACCGTAAGCTCCAAAATATTCTTTACTCATTGCCTGATAACCGAAATTTTTCTTCACAGTCATCATGTTTTGGAAATATTCCCTAAATTCAGGGGATGCATTTTGATTTTCTTCCATTTTTTCGAATTCATCCTGAATAAGCTTAATATTGATGTTTCCGTTTTTATCTTTAAATTGAGGGCTGTTAAATATTGGTGAAGATTTAGCAATATCCCATATCATTTTATCAGTTAATAGTAAGCCGGATGAATTAAATTTTTGTTCAATTAATTTATTCTCAATTAATGAATTCCAAACTTGTCCTTCAAGTAAATTTTCCGGATATCGACCTTGGTATTGAAAAGATAAAAAACGTAATTGACTATAATATTCCTGTCGGGAAATAGCTTCTTTATTTACTTTTCCAAAAACATTGGGGTCTTTTTTGCCCAGCCGGCTCCAATCAATTCCTCCCAATAAAAATAACAATAATGCTACAGCAACAAAACCTATTAATAATCCGTTTCTTTTTCTTATTTGTCCAAGAATAGCCATTTATTCGTAAATTTAATTTATTTTAATTTACGAAATTACGGTTTCAACATGAAATATGAAAATAATATTTAGCATATACTGTCTTTTTTTAAATATAAAATCCTTGCAATAGCATTTTGCAAGGATTTTTATAATGAATTAAAAAAAATTTAGGTTTATTTATCTATTGACCCTAGTACTCGTTTCATAAATGTGTTTAAAGCATCTTTTTCATCCATACCTTCATTCATTAATTTAGCCACTTCAATAGCTCCATACATATTAGATATTACTTCTCCTAAAACATCTAATTCTTCATCTTTTATACCCGGAGCTTCTGTTAAATGTTCTAAAGTTTCAATAGTTTCATTGATATAATCTTCATCATTATTTACAATGAATTGAGTAAGATGTTTAATTATTGGTAACTTCATTTACTAACACTTGTAAAGGTTCTAATTTATTAGTCTGTATTTGATTCACTAATTTTCCGTCTTTAAAAGAAGCAAAAGTAGGCAAGTTGGTTACATTTGCTAATTTTCGAGATTCAGGGAATTTTTCCGCATCTACAATCAAAAACGGAATCGTGCTGTTTTCTTCCCCCAATTTTTTAAATTTTGGCTTCATAATTTTACAGTTTCCACACCAAGAGGCAGCATACTGAACCAAAACTACAGGAGATTCTTTTATAATATCACTTAAATTATCTTGTTCTAATTCTTTTACCATTTTCTTTATTTTTTTTATTAATTAATGAGAGGATAAGTATTCTGATACGCCTTTACGATTAGCGTTCATAGCATCTTTTCCTTCTTCCCAGTTAGCTGGACAAACTTCGCCGAATTTTTGAACGTGTGTATAAGCGTCAATAAGACGTAAGTATTCTTGTACATTTCTTCCCAGTGGCATGTCGTTGATACTTTCGTGAAAAACTTTACCTTCCTCGTCAATTAAGAATGTCGCTCTGTAGGCTACATTAGAACCTTTTAAAATAACTGTTTCATAATCTTCATCATACTCAGAAGATTCGATATCTAAAATTCCTAAAATATTCGAAAGATTACGAGTACTATCTGCTAATATAGGGTATGTAACCCCTTCTATGCCTCCATTATCTTTTGGAGTATTTAACCAAGCAAAATGAACTTCATTAGTATCGCATGAGGCACCTATAACGATTGTATTTCTTTTTTCAAATTCAGGTAGTGCTTGTTGAAAAGCATGTAATTCAGTAGGACAAACGAAAGTAAAATCTTTAGGATACCAGAATAATAAAACTTTTTTATTTTTTTTAGTCGCCTCCTCAAAAATGTTAATTTTTAAATCATCCCCCATGTGGTCCATGGCATCTATTGAAATGTTTGGAAATTTTTTACCTACTATAGACATAATTACTTTTTTGTTTATTAAATTATTGTTTCACTTTTACTTTTCAAAAGTATTAATAATTCAAGGATTGGATTTAAATAATTTATAATTCTTTTTTATTGAAGAATAAAAAAAAATTATATACAAATGAATAGATTCTTGGTGAAATCTTATTTTGATTATTAAAATAGCAAAAAAACTGTATAATATAACGAATGATATGAATTTTTGGAATGATTTCTATATAAGAATGTTTATTGCTTTTTTATAAGTGTAAAAACAAAGGTTTTTCTATATGACTCTCAACAGGAATACATAGGTTTAACCCGGAAAAAGATATAGAGTGGTTATTGTCAGTTCTACAGCATTACTTATATAAAAAATTGAGTTAGGGTATATTTAAATATTTGTGGGTTTGTAATGAAATATGCCATTTAGGATTTCTCATTACATAATCAATGATTTTAGTAGTCATTTTATCCCTATTACTCCATTCCGGTTGTAAATATAGTATAGCGTTATTATTAGTCTTTGAAGCTTGTTCTTCCGCAAAGATAAAATCATGATTATTGTAAATAATTACTTTTAATTCATTTGCTTTAGCATAAACTCCTTCTAGAGGCAAGGAAGTTTTCTTAGGAGAAAGGCAGATCCAATCAATATGCCCTGATAAATTGTAAGCCCCTGAAGTCTCAATATGTATGGTGCATCCTAAATTTTTAAGTATGGCAGTTAATGGCTCTAGATTCCACATGAGAGGTTCCCCACCGGTCAATACGATAGTTTTAGATTTAGAAGCAGCCATTTTGGCAATTTCCTCAACTGAACTAACTGGATGAATGCTCGGATTCCAACTTTCTTTTACATCACACCAATGGCATCCTACATCACAACCACCAATCCTGATGAAGTAAGCAGCAGTACCTGTATGTCTTCCTTCTCCCTGAATGGTATAAAAATGCTCCATAATAGGTAATGAAAGCCCGGATTTTAACTCCTCGTTCATAAATTCTTTCATTTAATTATAATTTATTGCAAAAACAACTTGCAAAATTACAAAAAAGTAATTATTTGTAAAGATTACTTCCGTCAATGTAATGAAATACCTCCGGAGGAAGCATAGGACGTACATTTTTATTTTCTTTAATCATTGACCGTATTAATGTTGATGATATTTCAATGATAGGAGCAGGGATTTTATGTATGTTGGGATGACTAATGGCAATTTCTTTTTGTGTGCTATCCATACGTGGATAAACCAATATAGAATGATATTTTAGAATTTGATCATAATTTTTCCATTTATGGAAAGTAGTAAGGTTATCTTCTCCCATTAACAAAACAAAATCGTAAGATGGATACTTTTCCTTGAGGACAACCAAAGTATCGATAGTATAGGAGGGTTTAGGTAATGAAAATTCAATATTGGAGGACCTGAAATCAGGATATTTTTCAATGGCAAGATTTACCATTTCAAGTCTGTGGTGGTCTTTCAGTAAAGTAGACTTTTGTTTAAAAGGATTTTGAGGGGTAACAATAAACCAAATATTAGTAAGATCGGAATATTCAATTATGTAATTTGCAATAATTAAGTGCCCGATATGAATGGGATTGAATGACCCGAAAAATAAACCTACTTTCATTCTTCAAAGGTAGTTAATCCTCATAAAATTTAACATCTTTAATTTGTAGCTGATAAAAAGTCTTGCCTTGCCAATAATTTTCATATAAGGTAAAAACCATATCAAAAGGATATTTTTCAAATTTTGATAAAAGATGTCCCATTTTGAAAGCAATAGCTTCAAAAGAATTTTTGATAGTATCTTGAAAAACAATAATTTTTAAATGAGAACGATCTTTCCCCATAAGAGTATAATCTCCGGCAAAATGTACATTTTTGGCAAGAAAAACCGGACGTAAGTTAGCCGGACCAAAAGGAGCAAAATAGCTGATTAGTTTAAAGAAACGCCTATTAATGCTTGACAACAAAATTTCTTGGTCAATTTCAATGGTAGGAGTTCTTTGGCTTTCCTTAATAGTTTCTTTAACAACCGATTCAAATTTTTCTTTAAATGGTAGAAAATTCTCTTTTTTTATGGAAAGACCGGCAGCATACATATGTCCCCCAAATTGCTCCAGATATTCAGAGGTTCTCTCAAGAGTTTTATAAATATCAAATCCGGTAACGCTTCTTGCCGAAGCAACAAGGTCTTTATTTTTACCTTCAGTAAATACCAAAGTAGGCCTGTAATATTCTTCAATAAGTCTGGACGCAACAATACCAATGACTCCTTTATGCCAATTGCGATTAAAAACTACAGTAGAATAAGTATTGGTCTGTCCCGTTTTTATAATTTCTTGAATTGCTTCGGAAGTAATGTTCGCATCAAGTTCCCGACGTTCATTATTGAGTTCATTGATTTGAGTATAAATTTTCCTGGCTTCAATATCATTGGTAGTAATTAGAAGTTTTACTGCATTACTAGCATGACTGATTCTTCCTGCCGCATTAATTTTCGGTGCTATACCGAATACAATATTACTGACCGAGAAAGCTTCTCGAGTTTCTTTTGGTAAAAAAACCTTGAGCCCTACTCTGGGTTTTTCTAATAATTGTTTTATTCCGAAAGCTGTTAAAATCCGATTTTCTCCGGTTATAGGAACTATATCGGCAGCAATACTGATAGCAACTAAATCTAAATATGGATATATTTTTTCAGAGGCTATTTGTCTTTTTACTGATAATGCTTGTATAAGTTTAAAGCCAACCCCGCAACCACTTAAAAACTTATAGGGATAATTACAATCAGACCTTTGAGGATCTAAAATAGCAACCGCATCCGGTAAATCCTCATCCGGTAAATGATGATCACAGATAATAAAATCGATATTTTTTTCATTAGCATAAGAAATCTTATTCTTTTCCTTTATGCCGCAGTCCAAAGCTATAATTAATGAAAATCCATGAGCATAGGCAAAATCAATGCCCTGGTACGATATTCCATAGCCCTCTTCGTATCGATCTGGTATATAAAAATCGATATTTTTGTAAATTGAGTTTAGGAAAAGATACATCATTGATACAGATGTAGTTCCGTCTACATCATAGTCCCCATAGATAAGTATCTTTTCATCATTATTTATAGCTTGTTCAATTCTTTTCACAGCTACATTCATATCCTTTAAAAGAAAAGGATCATGAAGATGATCAAGCGAAGGTTTAAAAAAGGTTTTAGTTTCTTCAAAAGTAGAAACACCTCGTTGTAAAAGTAAACTGGTAATTTCCTTTGGAAATCCGAGTTCCTCAGCCAATTCATGCGCTTTATTAGATTCAGGTTGAGGTAAAATTAACCAACGATTTCTCATAGCCTACAAATGTATATAAATTTACTAAAAAAGAATAATTTCATTTTATCTTTTATATTTATATAAGTTTGACTCAAAAAGAGTTAAGTTTTTCTATATTTGATTAAAAATAAATTGTTTATGCGAAAATTAAGAATTTTATTATTGTTTATAGTTTTATTTACCTTATCATCTTGTGGACCCAATCCTGGAAAATTCAATGATAATTTAATAGAAAATCTAAATAAAGCAGACAGAGAATATACAACATTCTACGCGTTGGCTGATCAGTACTCAGATAATGATAATTTTATCATTGTTACGGAAAAAGGGAAAGTAACAATAAAAGAAATGGAAGAACTAATTAAGCAGATAAATAAGTATAATACACCCAAGGAGGGTGATGATTTTAAAAATTTAACTGTAGAGTATATTAAAAATATGGTGAATTCAGTAAAAGGATTTACACAAGATGAAAAATTGACAAAAGATCAATTTGAAAAGGCTCTTGAAAACATGGATAAAAATGAAGTAAAATTAAATGAAATTGATAATAAAATCATAGAAGCACAAAAATCGTTTGCCAGCAAAAGAGGATTTGAACTTAAAGGAGTATCATCAAAAAAGTAGAGATTGCTCATTTCTATGGTTGTTACTAAGGTGTTAAATATAGTATGAATTTAATTTCGCTTATCTTTTCACAAACATTGAAAATTATTAATTTATTACCTTTGCTTAAATCAAAATAAAGATGATTAACAAAGAAAAATTTTTACTCAAGTCCTATGAATTGGGAATAATTAAGTTTGGTGAGTTTACATTAAAAAGCGGGATCCTTTCTCCTTTTTACGTAGATTTACGTCCCTTAGCCTCAAGCCCTGTATTATTAAAGGAGTTATCGCAATTGTTGCTGGGAATGATAAAAGACTGTAGACATGAACTTATATGCGGAGTTCCCTATGCAGCTTTACCTATGGCAACAGCAATGTCTTTAGATTCTAATATCCCATTAATTATAAAAAGAAAAGAGAGTAAAAATTATGGTACAAAGAAAATGTTGGAAGGAATTTTTGCTCAAGGTCAATATTGTATATTGGTAGAAGATGTAATAACTAGCGGCAAAAGCTTGCTTGAAACTATTGAAGAAGTTGAAAAAGAAGGGTTAAAAGTAAAAGACATAGTGGTTGTTCTTGATAGACAGCAAGGAGGAAAAGAATTATTAGAAAATAAAGGCTACCAAGTGCATACCTTATTCAGTATAGAGGATGTTATTGATATCCTTTACAATCACGAATTTTTAAACCAATCTCAGGTAATAAAAATAAAAGATTTTATTAAGGAAAAACCCAAGGTACAAGTTAGCATACCTCGATTGACATATGAGCAAAAATTGGAAATGCAAAAACATCCAGTTTCTAAAAAGTTAATTGAAATAGCTTTATCCAAAAAGACGAATTTAATTGCCTCATTGGATATCAGTAAAGCACAAGAAATTTTGAATTTGGCAGATAAAATTGGAGAATATCTAGTAGCCATTAAATTACATACAGATATAATTTCAGATTTTTCTGAAAATTTTATTCATGAATTAAAGAAGATATCGGCGGCCAAAAATTTCTTACTATTTGAAGATAGAAAATTCGCAGATATTGGAAATACGCAACAGATGCAGTTTAGCGGCGGAATCTATAAAATATCTGAATGGGCGGATCTAATAACCTCACATGTAATAGCAGGTGAAGCAAGTTTAGAAGTTTTTGGAGAATCGACAGGAGTGGTAACCATAGCGGAAATGTCTTCAAAAGGAACGTTAACTGATGAAAATTATAAAACTAAAGCAGTAGAGATTTCCAATAAAATAACTAATGTGATAGGATGTGTAGCCCAATCCAAATTACCGGCCTCTTTATTGTTATTTACCCCAGGGGTTAATTTAACCGAATCCGGAGATGAAAAAGGGCAGCAATTTAATACTCCTGAGAAAGTTTTCTCTGAATATCATACAGATTTTATCATTGTAGGAAGAGGAATTTACGGGGCTCTAGACTCTGAAAAATCAGCTAAAAAATATCAGGAGGAAGGCTGGAAAGCATATTTAAAAAGTATATAAGCACCATTTATTTTACACATTTTGACGGAAAGAATTATTATTGGGATCGATCCAGGTACTAATGTAATGGGATTTGGAATAATTAAGGTGGTAGGCAACAAAATGACATTGATATGCATTGATGAATTGATTCTTAAAAAGGTTGAATCACATGCGCTAAAGCTGAAAAGAATATTTGATAAAACCTTATCTCTCATTGATACCTATCATCCCGATGAATTAGCTATTGAAGAACCTTTTTATGCAAAAAATGTACAGTCAATGCTAAAGTTGGGAAGAGCGCAGGGTGTAGCTATGGCGGCAGGTTTATTGAGAGAAATCCCCATTACAGAATACTTTCCCAAAAAGGTAAAAATGTCAATCACTGGAAACGGAAATGCATCCAAAGAACAAGTAGCAGGGATGTTAAAAACTTTGTTGAATTTAAAAGATTTTCCAACAAAATATTTGGATGCTTCCGATGGATTGGCTTTAGCAGTTTGCCACTTTTTAAATAGTGGAACCAAAGCTTCTGGAAATGACACTAAATCTTATACAGGATGGAGCTCTTTCGTTAAAAATAATCCTAAAAGAATTGAAGGTTAACCGCTGACAATGACATGAGATGAATAAAAATAAGTATAGGTTTTTTATAAAAAACCAATGTTGGGTTTCACTCATGATTTCTTTATTATGTTTATTTTTCGGATTCTTACATCATTCTATACACTACAATAGAATAGGAATTGTTTTTTTATTAACATTATCAGCCTATAATTTTATCTGTTATCAAAGCTCATGGGCAGAAAATCGGTTTAAAAAAAAATCTTTCTACCTGGTTTTCATATGCTTATTGTTAGTGGTATGTCTACTATATCAAGAAAAAGATATACGACAATTTTTTCATATTTTGCTTGTTGGAAGTATCGTCATCATGTATAAATCGGACTTTGTAAAAGTATCGCTCCGAAATGTTCCTTTATTAAAAATTTTTCTTATTGCCTTTGCTTGGGCATATACAGTCTTATGGATTGGAAACGAGTGGGATGCTAATGATTTCACGGCGTTTATACTTATTTATTTATTTATTATCGGGATAACTATTCCTTTCGATATTTGTGATATGCATACCGATGCAATAATTACCTTACCTAAATGGTTAGGGATACGTACGAGCAAAGGCATATCTTGCATTTGTCTAAGTTTATCTGCACTATTGTTTATTTTGTCCTTTTACAATCAAATAGATATGCAATACGTCTGGGCATGGGTAATAACTTGTTTGTCGGCAATAGGTATGGTAGTTCTTATGGGGGAGAAGGATTTGTTCTTCTTTACGCGTTTTTGGATGGAAACCTGTTCTGGCTTGCCTGTTTTATTGGTAGTGTTACAAAAAATAAGAGTCGTTTTATTATAAAAACGACTCTTGCACTCATTAAAAGTTGTTATGAGTTTTAACGGAATCTATCTACTGATTTTATGAGCTTTTCATCCTTATTGATGTACTTATTTGCCATGGCAAGCAGAATAATCAGCAGAACCGGGACGAGTAGCTCAACACCTTTCTCAGAAAGCGAAATACTTTCTCCAGATGAATTTAGCAAATCATAAACCATAAAACCGATCAACACTAAGTTTATAATTATATTTATATAATTAATTTTTTTCTGTACATTTCTGCTTTTAAAGCAGAAGAGCGAAATAAAAGCCAAGAGACCGATACTGAATAAAAGTATCATATCTGTTAATTCATTAGGAATAAAATCAATTAAATATCCGACAATAAAACCGATAAAACCGGCTGCTGATAGATATATGCTTTGAATTCGTTGGATCAAGATTTCGCTTTTTTAAAAGCAAATGTATAAAAAATTAGCGTTTTAATAAAATTTTTTGTAATATTGCTGAATAATCTACTAAAGATTAGTGCATTATTTTTCATAAAGTTACTACTTTATTCTTTTATAAAATAATCAAAATCAATATTTTACGAAATTTTCGAGTAATTTTAAATCATACTAAACATAACCTATGTTTGAGGAACAAAAGCTTAAAGCAATGAAAGTGGCTGATTTGCAGTCTGTTGCTAATGAATTAAAAATTAAAAGTTCAGGATTAAAAAAATCAGAATTAATTGAATTAATTTTAGCTCATCAAAATAATCAAATTAACCTCAGTAATTCGGTAACTTCTACCGAAAAAGAACCCGTTATAACGGAAAAAAGACAACGAAAGAGAATACCTGCTAAACAGCAGAGAGAAACCATATTTCCTAAAGATGAGGAAATAGAGAAAAGTTCCCCTAATGTTGAGGATTTGACAGATGTGAATGGTAAAGAAACTTCGGAAAATGATGAAGATTTTAAGGTAGATATTCCTGTATATAGGAAACCACAGGTGATATTAAGAAAAAGTGCTGATAGTACACATTTTCAAAAAACTACAGCAACCAAAGATGATAAAAAGTTTTTTGATGATGAGCCTAAAAATAATTTTCAAAATCAGAAAAAAAATAATGCTAAAAACGAATACACAAACAAACAGCATACAAACGGGAATAAATACCGTTCTTCTGATTATGAATTTGAAGGAATTATAAAAACAGAAGGAGTATTGGAAATCACACAGGACGGCTATGGTTTTTTACGTTCTTCGGATTTTAATTATCTTTCTTCTCCAGATGATGTATATGTTTCACCTTCCCAGATTAAGCTTTTCGGGCTTAAGACGGGAGATACCGTTACCGGTGAAGTTCGTCCTCCTAAAGAAGGTGAAAAGTTTTTTCCTCTGGTAAAAATTATAGAAATTAACGGAAGAGATCCTTTATTTGTAAGAGATAGAGTTTCTTTTGAACATTTAACTCCTTTATTTCCTGAAGAAAAATTTAAATTGGCAGGAACAGGAGCCACTTTATCGACTCGTGTGGTAGATTTATTCTCTCCGATTGGTAAAGGGCAGAGGGGTATGATCGTAGCCCAACCTAAAACAGGTAAAACGATTTTATTAAAAGATATTGCCAATGTAATTTCAATTAATCACCCAGAAGTCTATATGATTGTCTTGTTGATTGATGAACGTCCGGAAGAAGTTACCGATATGCAGAGAAGCGTGAAAGGGGAAGTTATAGCTTCTACCTTCGATGAATCTGCGGAAAAACACGTGAAAGTAGCTAATATTGTCCTATCTAAGGCCCAAAGAATGGTTGAATGTGGGCATGATGTGGTAATACTGTTAGATTCTATTACCCGATTGGCTCGTGCTTATAATACGGTATCTCCTGCATCAGGAAAAGTATTGTCGGGAGGAGTGGATGCTAATGCTCTGCATAAGCCTAAACGTTTCTTCGGTGCTGCTAGAAATATAGAAGGGGGAGGTTCTTTGACCATCATTGCAACCGCATTGATTGACACAGGTTCTAAAATGGATGAAGTTATCTTCGAAGAATTTAAAGGAACAGGAAATATGGAGCTCCAGCTGGATAGGAAAATCGCCAATAAACGTATTTATCCGGCCATTGATTTGGTTTCGTCTTCTACACGTCGCGATGATCTTTTGTTAGATCAGGTTTCGCAGCAAAGAATGTGGATATTAAGAAATCATCTTGCAGATATGAATCCATTGGAAGCCATGGAATTCTTGAAAACGAGATTAGAACGATCTCTTACCAATGAAGAATTCTTGTTAACCATGAATCAATAATAAATAAAGATAGAAAAAGACTGTTTTTTAATAAACAGTTTTTTTATTTTATCTTCATAAAATTTATCTTGATAGGGGGATTATCCTTTATGATAAGTGAATTTTTTATTTAAATAAGGTTTTAACTCCGTATAAGACACAAATAAAGAAAAATATCCGTAAGAATAAGGAGTTAATTCATATATGTTATAGTGAAATGTAATCCCTTTGTCACTTAAAGTAAAATTTTTAGAATAAGAAATAGAGTCAGAAATAAAAATAGAATATTCCGGCTCATATAATTTTACATTAGCCGGAATATTATACTTTCTTCTAGCTTCCCTATCTAAAACTTGATTAATTTCTTTTTCATGAGTTAAATCCAATACATTATCTATACTAAGCCATTTTTTTGATTTTTTATCATAAGTAAAGAATACTTTTTCAAAAATACCATGAGCTCCTCCTTCATAATCATAAGTAAATAAAACTGTAACATAATAATTAGAATTATTGATGATAGGATATATATAGCTATGATGCTCATTAATAAGTGAATATAAATTTAGGTCAGTAGGATCATTTTCATTTAGAACAGCTTCTACATTTAATTTATAATCAGATTTAAAGTCAGAAATTGCTTTCTTTGTAAAAGATTCGAATTTTGTATACTTAGGATAAGAAAGCTGAATGAGTTCCTTTTGCAAGTTAACTTTACTAGGTACAAACCAGTTAAAAACCATAGACCATACAATAGTGTCTGATATAACAGGTATAAAATCCGCCGCATATAAATGAGAAACATCCGTAGCTTCCCCATTGTTGGTGTTTTTCAGTTCAAAATTTAGTGAGGACGATTCTTTTTTCCATTTTCCTATATAAGTCTTACCATTAAAGGTTCCGGAAAATAATTCTTTTGCTACATTAGAATCTTGGTTTTCTTCAGTGGAAAGACTGAAGTTTTGTGAATTATTATCCTTAACTAAGTAAATAGGGGCATTTTGCGAGAGATAGTAATAGTTAGCAAAGCACTTACTGTCATCCTGGTTACAAATTAGTTCCATATTTACAGGATGGCTCCCTATTTTCCCCTCTAAATGATAATAATGGTTATAGGTAACTATTTGAGAATTTAGCGAACAGACAGTAAGTAACATCATATTAAATAATGTAACTTTCATAAGGTGAAATTTTATTTTTATCTCATAAACTTAGATCGATTATTCCTTACATTGGGATTAATCATGGAACTTTTAGAAACATTTACCCTTTTTAGTTGTTCCTTCATCATTTTAATTTGATCTCCCAGCATATTAGAAGAATCCAACCTTTTTGCTTCATTAAGGAGGCGATCTGCTTCATTTTTGTTTCCTCTCACCATAGCTCCTGCAGCTAAATTTAAAGTAGCCAATGCCCGGTCGTGTTTAAAACTTAATCCGTAATCCAATGCCGTTTTCATATAATTCTCAGCTTTGGCAGGATTTCCCTGAGCTTCTGTAATACCCATAAGATAGTTATAATATCCGTACTGTTTTCTAACCAATTGACTTTTTATATTGGTAACTTTATCGAGCCATGAACGTGCTCCTACAAGGTCTTGTTTACGCAGTTTCCAAAATGCTAGTAAGATATATTCATTTCTGAAAAATAATATAATGGGAATGGCTGAAAGAAATACCATTAAAATTCCGAATCCAATCTGACGATTAAACATTAGATAAATTCCGAATCCGATTATGATGGCTGCAATAACAAGTTTTATATATTTATTCATTGTAATTTCTTCAAGTTTCGACAAAGGTAACAATAACAGTTGAAAAAATCAGGGCAAAAACAATGGCAAGAGATTATTTTAGATGGAAAAATATAATTATGGATAATAAAACATATCATCCAGTAACATATCCGAAATTTTTTAAATCGCGATCATTCGATCTCCAATCTTTTTTAACTTTAACATAAAGATTTAAATAAATTTTTTTGTTAAAAAACTTCTCTAAATCCAAACGTGCTTCTGTACCTACTTTTTGTATTTTTTGTCCTTTATGACCGATTAGAATCCCTTTTTGCGTATTTCTTTCAACATAAATTGTAGATTCAATACGAATCAGATGATCTTCTTCCTTAAAACTTTCAGTAACGACTTCTACGGAATAGGGAATTTCTTTTTGATAGTTGAGTAATATTTTTTCACGAACGGTTTCATTTACAAAGAAACGCTCGGATAATGTTGTAAATTGCTCTTTATCATAATAAGGAGGCATTTCCGGTAACATGCCTTTAATTTTTGGGAGAATTAACTCCGTGTTTAATGAATGTAAAGCTGATATAGGAAGGATTTCAGCATTGGGCAATTGATTATGCCAGAATTCTACACTATTTGAGATTTGAGAAGCCTCTTTTGCCTTGTCTACTTTATTTAGTAGCACGATGACGGGAACTTTTACTGAATTTAATTTTTTAATTAAAAATTCCGAAGGATTTTTTTCTTCTCCAAATTCGGTTATAAAAAGAATCACATCTGCATCATCAAAAGATTCTTTTACAAAATCGTTCATTTTTTCCTGTAGTTCATAAGCAGGATTTTGTATAATTCCCGGAGTGTCGGAAAAGATAATTTGCGTATTTTCATCGTTCCAAATTCCAAAAACCCTATGGCGAGTTGTTTGTACTTTAGGGGTAACGATGGATAGTTTTTCTCCGATTAGTGTATTTATCAAAGTGGATTTTCCTACATTGGGTTTTCCTACAATGCTGACAAATCCTGATTTATGTGACATGAATTTATTTTTTTGATAAAATTAAATTTATTTATTTTTTTGAGCGATATTTTTTAATGAGAGCTTGTAAAATTGCCCAAGTTTCAGCATCTACAATTCCGTCTGCTTTTTCCGGTCTGAAATGCCATTGAAAAGCTCTAACAGTAAGAAAGGTGTTTTTGTCCCATTCTCCGGAAAGGTTCAACTTATATCCGTATTTTTGTAGGGCTTTTTGAAATTCAAGGGGAGAGCTGTACGGATAAGTATCAGGAATGTATTGAGACAGAAAATATTCTTTATCATATTCTTCATACCACGCACCAATGCCGTATTGAGTATAAAGTTCTTTCCAAGGGAATAGAGGGCCGGGATCTTGTTTTCTTAACGGAGCAATATCGCTATGTCCCACTACATTTACCGGATCAATTTCATACCGGTCGATAATATTTTTTGACAATGCCGCAACTTTCTCTATCTGATAACTAGGAAATGGGGTAAAAATTAAAGAATCTTTTACTTTAATGTATCCTTTATTTACTATTTCAATACCAATAGAAGTGTCATTAAGATTTTCTGTTCCGTTCCAGGCGCTTACTCCTGCATGCCAAGCACGTTTATCTTCGCTTACTAATATATCAATGGTGTCATTGGGCTGGTCTGTAATCAAATAATGAGAGCTTACCTCTCCTTTTTTCGCTAATATTTTAACAGAGATAGGATAATCGGATACGGTATAATGTAAAACCAAAAATTTGACTCTTTCATTAAATGCAACTGATGGGAAATTTTCTTTAGAAATAACATATCCCGGAAGATTTGCTTCTGTGATGAAATGATATTTCGGATTTGTATTTGAGATATATACGGTATCTCGTATTATCTTGGTATCAACAATGATTTTTTTTTGTGAACCGCAACTTATTAATAATAAGAGTGTAAGGCACAGTAAATTGCATTTTATTAATTGTATCATATATTTAATTAAGTATAACAAAGTTAAAAAACAGAGAAATAAATATAAGTTAAAAATTTTAAAAAAATACTTGCATAAGTAAAATCTTACTATTACTTTTGCACTCCAAATTAGTTCGAATGCAAACTAAATTTGGAGAGTTGCCGGAGTGGTTAACGGAGCAGTTTGCTAAACTGTCGACAGGAAACTGTCGCGTGGGTTCGAATCCCACACTCTCCGCATAAACACACAAGGTAAATTCGGGGTGTAGCGCAGGTGGTAGCGCATCTGGTTTGGGACCAGAGGGTCGCAGGTTCGAGTCCTGTCACCCCGACTTGATAAATCATCAGAAAGGGGTCGCGTAGCTCAGCTGGATAGAGCATCTGCCTTCTAAGCAGACGGTCAAAGGTTCGAATCCTTTCGCGATCACAAGATTGAGAACATAACCAACTCAGTGAAAATAAAAAAAACCTCTGTAATTGAGTACTACAGAGGTTTTTTATGTTTGAGTCTCATGGTCGGGTTTACCATAGT
>NZ_JAMBJZ010000017.1:0-29159 GCF_025291155.1 Apibacter sp. | reverse complement strand
AATATAGATTTATAAAAAAATAATAAATTTGATTTCAATGAAAAAAGCGTTTCCTAATATCAAGGGAGCGTTTTTTTCTTTATTTTAAAACTTTTTTAGATAAAATTGTTTAATTATAGAAAAAATAGATCAGATAATGATTTCACTAAAGACTTATTATTTACAGGAGATATTTTAAAATTTTCCATACCTGAATTAATTTAAGAATCTCAAACAAAAAAATCAGTATATTTGTCATTATCGCAGTAATTGGAACGTATTGTAACCCGAAAGAAAATAAGCCATGAATTTACATGAATATCAAGGAAAAGAAATACTTTCATCGTTTGGAGTGAGAGTCCAAAGAGGAATAGTTGCGACCACACCCGAAAAAGCCGTAGAAGCAGCACAAGAGATGAATCATAAAACAGGAACTAATTGGTGGGTTGTTAAAGCACAGATTCATGCCGGAGGAAGAGGAAAAGGAGGGGGCGTAAAATTAGCTAAATCCTTAGAAGAGGTTAGAGAAAAAGCATCAGAAATAATAGGGATGAATTTAATTACCCCGCAAACATCCAAAAAGGGTAAAAAAGTTCATCAAGTGCTTATTGCAGAAGATATGTATTATCCCGGCGAAGCTGAAACTGAAGAATTTTATATGTCTATCTTACTAGATAGAGTTAAAGCCAAAAATATTATTGTTTATTCTACAGAAGGTGGGATGGATATTGAAACTGTGGCAGAAAAAACACCCTCACTTATTTTTACAGAAGAAATAGATCCGGCTGTAGGCCTACAAAATTTTCAAGCAAGAAGAATTGCCTTTAATTTAGGATTATCGGGAGAAGCGTTTAAAAATATGGTTAAGTTTGTGATTGCGCTTTACAAAGCTTACTTGTCAAGTGATGCAACTTTATTTGAAATAAATCCGGTATTAAAGACTTCGGATAATCAAATTGCAGCGGTAGATGCAAAAGTAACTATTGATAATAATTCTCTTTTCAGACATTCGGATTTTTTGAAACTAAGAGATATTCGAGAAGAAGACCCTACTGAGGTAGAGGCAGGAGAAGCGGGATTAAATTTTGTAAAATTAGAAGGAAATGTGGGGTGTATGGTTAATGGAGCAGGTTTGGCAATGGCAACTATGGATATAATAAAATTATCCGGAGGAGATCCGGCCAACTTTTTGGATGTAGGAGGTACGGCAGATGCTGAAAGAGTTGAAAAAGCATTTAGAATTATTTTGGCAGATGATAGAGTTCAAGCAATACTTGTAAATATTTTTGGAGGGATTGTTCGTTGCGATAGAGTGGCTCAAGGTATCTTAGATGCATATAAAAATATGAGTGATTTTATAAAGGTTCCGATAATTGTTAGACTGCAAGGAACTAATGCGGAAATAGCCAAAAAAATGATTGACGATAGTGGATTAAAAGTTGTATCGGCTATTACATTAGAAGAAGCTGCAGCAGAGGTTACCCAAGCATTAAACAAATAAAAAATATAAATAAAAGGCTACCTAAAGATGATAGCCTTATTTTTATGTTATTTTATTGAAATGTGATAAAAAAGAATAGGGAAACCATTGAAAGCCATTTGTGTCTATTTTCCGAACATAGCCAATTTCCGGATAGGGTAGAAGGTAACCAAAAATAAGACTTTAATTTTCACTTAAATTAGTAAGTAAGGAGATACGGGTTTTTAACATCCATATCAAAAATCCAGTCAAAACACGTTCCCCATTCAGGATGATGAAATAATGATGCTCTATAGTGGATTAAACCACTATATCAACTAAATGATTCGTCTTTTCAATGAATGGTAGGGATAATATGTCCTGGCGTTTGTCCTAGAGCTAGAGTAAAGGTAATATAATCTAAAAAAGTTTCTTTATCCTTGATGAATTTAACTTTAGGTTTAATTAATTTAATATATCTTTAATCATTCCATTTAATTCAGTTTTACTTCTTGCGCCCTTAGATTTGGAAAAATCTTGTTTTTTCTCATCTAAAATTCATGTTCTTTTTTCAAATAAACAACTGCGTTGGAAAAAGTAGGTTTGTTACCTCTTACTAATCCTCTAATATAATCAAGATGGCCATGGGTAATTACAATATCCGTAATTGGTTCAGGTTTAATACTGACTCGGAATAGAACATCAAATAATTTTCTTCCCTTACCATTAATATCTCCAGTCCCCGTATCAAACAAAATTAAATGATTATTCTTTTTAATTAATAAACATTTATAGCCAATTCAAGTTTGTTGATAAATAGTTGTTTACTATTATTTTATTTACCTCTTCTGTTTTAATATTCAGAGCAATTGAGGGTTGTACTGAAGATATGTAAAGATATCCGTCTGTTAATAATATGGCTTAAATGTTACCAATTCTTAATTCTTGAAAGCCTGAATTAACAAAATTTTGTGCATAAATTATCTGAGTTGAAATAGATGAATAAAATTAAATGGAATAAATAGTTTTTTATATATAGATTTTAAAAAGTTTCATCATAAGTCTTAATTGTTGAAATAGCTTTTTGTAAAATTAAATTATTTGGAAAAGTTATGGGATATCCTTCCTCGGTTCTTAGAACAACATAGAAAGCTTTAATGTCTTCCACAACTGCAACAATCGGATTATCTTTATCTATAATCCTTATAGTATCCCCAATTCGGAAAGGAACTGTAAAATATATGATAAATCCGGCAGTTACATTACTTAATAATGACCATTGGGCAAAAAATGCTACTCCCACAATAGCAAAAAATGAGGCAAAAGTGGCAAATATCCATTCTGGAGTAACTCCCCATATAGTTATTAATAAAATAAAGCCCAAAATATTAATTAATATATTGGAATATTTTATAACAACTCTTGTCCTCAACTCTTTAATATGGGAATGGTTGCCATATTTTAATATAATTTTATTTATAATAAGTTTTAGAAAATAAATTGCCATAGCTACAATAATAGTCGCTATTAATTGAAGATGATAATCTTTTAAAAAATTACTTAAAAATTTCATAGTATATATTATATCATTTATATTTCAAATATGCCAATTATCTTTCGTTATTTCTTAAAATAACTGGATATTCAATTTGTATTGTATATTCTTTCTCAAAAAAGAAATTAAATTATAATTAGAAATGAAAACTTTTTAACAAAAAGATGGATAGACTGAATTATATTTTAAAATTCATTATGTTAAAAGTGAAATTATTTCATTTAAATTATTTTCAGATATTCCCATATCTAAACATGAGTTGCTTTAAGGTGTTTTCAGATAAAAAAATCTAGATTATCCTTTTTATCCTTATATTTGAATTAGAGCATCGAGTTATCTATCATGAACAATATCTAAAACGGGAGTAAATTTACAAACAAAATTTTATCAACTTTTAATAAATTTTAATATTTCATAACATATTGTGTAATGATTTAAAAACGTTTGAAAAATAAGCATGTACAAGATAATTTTAAAATCTTTTTAAAATATTAACTTTTAAAGGACGAAAAACCTTTTATAATAGTATTATTGGGTGCTGTATTTTAATTATTATTATTGCATTTTACATTGTATTTTTGTAGTACTTATGATTACTCAAGAAAACCTAAAAGAAATTCAGGCAAGATTAAAAGATTTGTATGAATATTTGGAAATTGAAAAAAAGCAAGTAGAAATAGAGAATGAAGAAGAAAAATCTGCTGATCCGTCATTTTGGGAAGATCCAAAAGAAGCGGAAAAAATTTTGAAACAATTAAGGGCTAAGAAAAAATGGGTTGAAGAATATCAGGAGATTAAAACGCAGACTGAAGATTTAACAGTTTTATACGATTTTTTTAAGACCGGAGATGTTTCGGAAGGAGAAATAAATTCTCATTATCAATCCGTGATATCTTTACTTGAGGATATTGAATTTAAAAATATGTTGTCTTCTGAAGGAGATGATTTAAATGCAGTAATACAAATTACAGCAGGTGCCGGAGGTACAGAAAGTTGTGATTGGGCCAGTATGTTAATGCGTATGTATATAATGTGGGCGGAAAAACATAATTTTAAAATAAGAGAACTTAACTATCAAGCCGGTGATGTCGCAGGAGTGAAAACAGTAACGTTAGAGATAGAAGGAGATTACGCATTTGGATACTTAAAGGGAGAAAATGGAGTTCATCGATTGGTTAGAATTTCTCCATTTGATTCAAATGCAAAAAGACATACCTCTTTTGCCTCTGTATATGTATATCCCTTAGTTGATGAATCAATTGAGATACAAATTAACCAAGCTACACTTTCTTGGGATACATTTAGATCTAGTGGTGCCGGAGGTCAAAATGTAAATAAGGTAGAGACAGGTGTAAGGCTACGCTATAAATATAAAGACGAAGAAACGACAGAAGAAAGAGAAATAATTATAGAAAATACTGAAAGTCGATCGCAGCTTCAAAATAAAGAAAAAGCATTGCAATTATTAAAATCACGCTTGTTTGAAATTGAATTAGAAAAAAGAAATGCAAAACGTGACGAAATTGAGGCGGGCAAAATGAAGATTGAATGGGGCAGTCAAATAAGAAATTATGTAATGCAGCCTTATCGATTAATTAAAGATGTTCGTACAGGGACCGAAACCTCTGATGTGGATTCAGTTATGAATGGTAATATAGATGATTTTTTAAAGTCTTATCTAATGCTAATGGGGCAGAAACCGCATACATTATAAAAAATTTATATATTTGTTGGAATAAAGGCTAAAATTAATTAGACATGGTTATATTTTTATCATTATTATTTATTATTTTGTGTGTGTTAGCAAGTTCTATCTTCGTAGTAAAACAACAAACGTCTGTAATAATAGAGAGATTTGGGAAGTTCAATTCTTATCGCAACGCGGGAATTAATTTTAAACTCCCGTTAATAGACAAAATTGCCGGAAAAGTAAATTTAAAAATACAGCAATTGGATGTTATGATCGAAACAAAAACAAAAGATAATGTTTTTGTTCACCTTAAAGTATCTGTTCAATATCAAGTAGTTCAGACCGCTGTATACGATGCATTTTATAAATTACAAAATCCATATGAGCAAATTACATCTTATGTTTTTGATGTGGTTCGTGCAGAGGTTCCCAAATTACGTTTAGATGATGTATTTGAAAGAAAAGACGATATAGCTGTTGCAGTAAAGAGCGAACTGCAAGAAGCCATGCAGAGTTATGGACACAGCATTGTAAAAGCTTTAGTAACAGATATTGACCCTGATGAGCAGGTAAAACAAGCTATGAATCGTATCAATTCTGCCGAGAGAGAAAAAGTTGCTGCCGAATATGAAGCAGAAGCAGAACGTATTAAGATAGTAGCTAAGGCAAAAGCTGAGGCAGAAAGTAAGCAACTGCAAGGGAAAGGTATCGCAGATCAAAGGAGAGAGATAGCCCGAGGGTTAGAAGAATCGGTAAAGGTTTTAAATGGAGTAAACATAAATTCTCAGGAGGCATCCTCCCTTATTGTCGTAACACAACATTATGATACTTTAAGTTCAATAGGCGCCAGTTCACGATCCAATTTGATATTACTACCTAATAATCCTAGCGCAGCAAGTGATATGTTAACAAATATGATTACTTCTTTTGAAGCATCACAAAAAATTGGAAAAGATTACGGGGATAAATCCTATGAATCTGTGTAAAATGAAAGAAAAATAATTATAATAGAAAAGGCGCTGAATTTCAGCGCCTTTTCTATAAAATTTAATATGTAAAAGCTATTTTTTTGTAGCATTTTTAATATCATTTTTAGAATCTTCAGCAGCGTTTTTTACACCCTCTTTAGCATTTTCTGCGTTTTCTTTGATGCTATTGTTTTGATCTTTAACTTCTTCTTTTAAATGATTTGCTGTATTTTCTAAACTTTCTTTAGCATCATGAGCTGTTTCTTTAATATGAGCTGTAGCAGAATCTGTAAATTTTCCAATTTTTTCTCCTAATGTAGTTGTATCATTTGCAATGGAATCAGCTGTAACAGCAGCATTTGAATCTGCGTGTTTAACCTGTTTCTTTTGACAGGCAATGAATGAAATAGATACAATAGCAGCGACAGTAGTGATGTTAAAAATTGTTTTTTTCATAACTATAAATTTTTAAAATGTTTTTGATTTTTACTTATTTCCTGTTGTACTAGGGGCTATTTCTTGTTGAGGCTGGGCATTCATCCCTTGTACTTGAGGATTATTTTCGTTTTTAAGGGTTTTTGAACTATCTATGGGAGATGCCGGCGCAATTTCTTCTTGTCCTTGTGCATTTAATCCGACCATAGGCTGAGTAGGTTTTTCGATTTTATTGTTGTGCTTGTTATCACAAGCTACCAATGAACTTGTTATAATTGTGATGGCAGTAAATTTTAAAAATATTTTTCTCATCACGTAAGGTTTTAAATTAGTTTTCTGAAAAATTGTAATATTTTTTAAATTTCAGAAAAAAGGCTACAAAAATATTGTAACCTTTTGTCGATTTTGTTTAATTTTAAACAAATTTTATTTTGCTTTTTTAGCTTCATCAGCTTTAGGAGCAGGAGCATCAACTTTAGTATCAGCAGGTTTAGCATCAGCAGGTTTAGCATCAGCAGGATTAGAAGCATCAACTTTAGCTGAATCAGGAGTAGCAGGTGCAGCATCTGGAGTAGTAGATTCATCAACTACAGGAGTAGTTGCAGTAGAATCAGTTGTAGAAGCAGCATCGTTACCTTTTTTTGTGTCATTACATGCAACGAATGAAGTTGTAGCGATTACAGTTATAGCTGCAATGTTTAAAATTAGTTTTTTCATTTTGTAAGCTTTTTTAATTAAATATAATTTTAATTTAGAAGACAAATATAGATCAGTTAAACTTTGTTGCAAGATTCAAATGCTTGTAATATTTTTGTAAAACTTTAAAAATAGTTTTACAAAAAATGTATATTAAGAATCAGTAAGTTGTATTTATTTTACAAATGGCGGGACAGGAAAAAATATTCTTTGAGCAATTGAAAAAAGAGGTTACTAAAACCTTTTTAGAAGATTTTCCTACCTTGAACCCTGATATTTCAAAATGGAAAGGATTAGATATTATATATTTTCAAGAACATCTTCGGCAAAGAGTTAAAGGAAATGTTAGTGAAAAGTGGTTTTATACCTACTTTAAGTCTTCTTTTGAAAAATTACCAAGAATTGATATGCTTAATCTCTTAGCTCAATATTGTGGGTATAAAAGAGGTTGGACAGAATTTTTGGAGAAATATAATCTTAATGAAAAAGAAGAAATTTTTAATGTCAATTTATCTAATAAGGAAAAAGACTTCCACAGTTTGGATTCTCAAGACATTTATTTAGAAGATAGAGAACTTAGCAATAAAGGAATAGACGAATATGAGAAAGTAAAGGTTACGAATAAGCAAGAGCAATTAGCTAATTTCAAAAAAATTATTTATATAGTATTAGGCTTACTTAGTACATTGCTTGTAATTATTGGTGTTGATAAATATTATGAGCACATAAACACCTTTGAATTTTGTTTTTATGATGCAGATAGAGGTTCATTGATCAAATCCAAGTTAGAAGTTGTTATACAAAAAAATGGTGTGTCTCCTGAATATTACACTGTTTCCAATGGATGTTTTACCTATAGGTCCTCAAGAGATACACTTAAAATGACTATTAGTTCTCCTATGTATAAAAAAGAGTCTTTTGTGGTAGGGTTAAAAGAAATTCGAGATAAAGGAGATGAAAATAATAGAAATTTCAAATTACGGCCGGATGATTATGCAATTATGCTATATTATTATTCTACGGCCGAGAATAATTCGGATGAAAGCAAAAAATCACAATTTATAAAACAGAGAAAGGAGGAATTAAATAAATTGATTGCGGATGATGCACTTATATATCAAGTTTATGATAATGAATTATTTGGAGTAGAAGTGCTTGATAAGAAAAAATATATTGATTTTATGACAACACCTACTACTTCACTAAAAAACTATGTTCTTATAAATAGTCAGATAAATAAAAACAAAAAAATTGATTTAATAAAATTCAAAATCCAAAAAAATGATAAATAAGCATATAATTCTAATTATTATAATATTTCAGATAAAAGGTTTTGTAGCTTGTAATAATGACAAATATTACGAAGGAGAAAAAGATCCCGTTAAAATAAAAGAATATAATAATAAGGTTTATTACGCCTCTGAAAAGTTGGATTCCTTAGCGGTTATTTCGCACATAACAGAACAAAAATTACAAGAAGTATACGATTTAGCTATTTTAGCAACAGAAAATAAATCAAATAAAGAAATTGATACCCTTATCATATCACAATTACGTGGATATTTTCCTAAAAAAGACACTGTTTATGTAAGTAAGATTGTTAAATATCTAGACTCACTACAAGTTAAATATATAAAAATTGAATTAGAGAAAAAACAATTGGAAGATACAACAATCTTAAATGATTCGGTTGGAGTAATCTATTATAAGGTTCATTACTATAATAATAAGAAAAAGCACTTTTCTACCCAAAAGGATAAAGCAAATTACATTTTAAAGAAAAATCCTGAGAAATTTAAGTCGGAATTTAAATTTTATTTTACCTCAATTGGGAAGCTTGATGAATAGGTAGGTGTAATGATATAGTCTAAAGGTACATCCCAATTTGCATAATCATCAATACTATCAATCGGATCAAAGAAAGAAAGTCCAACCTTAATTGATGAAGAATATTTTTGTAGAAAAGAATCATAGTATCCTTTACCATATCCCACACGATTGCCTAAAAAATCGTAGGCTAGCAAAGGAATAAAAATACATTCTATATTTTTAATAAATAGATTACTTTGGTTAGAAGGTTCAGGAATACCCCATGTATTTTTTTTTAAGATAGTTTCAGGAGAAAGTTCATAATGTAAAAGAGCATTTCCATCAACCTTCGAACAATACACTTTATTTTTATTATCCCACAAATGTTTGATTATTATTGAGGTATCTACTTCTTTTTTCTCAAGAATTGATAAGAAAATATGATAAGAATCAAATTGAGACAATAAAGAATTTTTCCATTGTATGCAAATGTCTTTTGACAAGGCAATAACTTTTTGATCTGAAAGTAAAGTTCTTAACTGTAAAAATTTTTTACGAGCTTCTTTTTTTAGCATAACTAAGTAACCCTTAAATTTTTTTCACGGAAATAATTTTTACTGGACAAGCTTTAGCTGCTTTATCGGCTACATCAAAACAGTTATCATCAGGATTCTTTAATGTGTAGAAGCCTTTTTTTTCTTGAGATCTCAACAAAACGGACTTTCCGTCTTTTTTGGACATACGAAAATTTTCTGGATCAAATTCCGAACAATAATTGCATCCAATACATTTATCTCTTTGAAGTGTTATAATTACCATATATTAAGAAAAAATCTAAGCTAAAATCAGTTTATTCTCTAACTCAACTGCATTTTATTACTCTATAATCATACGCATATACGCAATTTCATCTTTTTCACCAATTATTATTTAACTTATAATGTAGATGACTTTATTGATAAATTTAACAAACCAAAACCAGATAATTTTATCAATTTATACCTTAACAACTTTATATAATTTGTCGGATGGACGAATTTTAAAACTTATCGGTAACGTAAGAATATCTCCTTTTTTCGCTTCTTGAGCCGGTATATCATCAACCATCATTGAAATAACCTCAGCTTCCTGAGAACCGGTGGTGGGACCCTGAATTAATATTTTATCTCCTACACTAAGATTATATGCTTCAATTTCAAATTCACCAATTTTAGTTTTTGGATAAAAATGCCTTCCTTTTCCAATGTATATCTTCTTTTGAGTTGCATTCGAACCCGGATTGTCAGACCATTCGCCAAGCTTTTGACCTAAATAATAGCCACTCCAGAATCCACGATTGTAAACAGTTTCCAGCTTTTTTATCCATAATGAAACAGCACCTTTGCAAAAAGTTCCATTAGAAATAGCATCAATAGCTTCTCGATAACATTTGGTTACAGTAGCAACATATTCCGGAGCACGCCCTCTTCCCTCAATTTTAAGCACTTTTACACCTGAATCAATAACCTGATCAAGAAAATCAATAGTGCATAAATCTTTAGGAGACATCATATATTCATTATCAATTTCAATTTCAAACCCTGATTCCTGATCAATAACCGTATATTTTTTTCTGCAATTTTGTTTGCACGCGCCTCGATTTGCAGATGAATTATGAGAGTGTAAACTTAAATAACATTTACCTGATACAGCCATGCATAAAGCTCCATGTCCGAAAATTTCTATTTCGACTAATTTGCCATTTGGTCCCTTAATTTGTTCTTTATTGATTTGTGAAGTAATTTTTTTTACTTGGCTCAAACTTAATTCTCGACTTAACACCATAGTGTCGGCAAATAAAGAATAAAATTTTACAGTTTCAATATTGGTAATGTTAATTTGGGTAGAAATATGAACTTCCATTCCAATTTGTCTTGCATAAGCTATAACTGCTTGGTCCATAGCAATAACTGCTGTTATAGAAGCAGATTTTGCCCGATCCAAAACAGTTTTTATAATCGATAAATCATGATCGTAAATAATAGTGTTCAACGTAAGATAGGTTCTCACACCTTTGGGAGAACATCTTCTGGTAATCTCATTCAGATCATCCAATGTGAAATTAACAGAGGAACGCGCGCGCATATTTAACTGTTCGACTCCAAAATAAATGGAATCAGCGCCGTTATCCAATGCCGCTTGTAATGATTCAAAATTTCCTGCCGGACACATCAATTCTATCTTTCCACTTACTGTCATTGCTAAACTTAAATTTGACGCAAAAATAAGAAATATAACCTATATAAATAGGAACTCATTATCTAGGATAATAATCTTATAATAGATAATATTAATGTCGATAAATTAGCTTTAGCTAGTTAAATATTTATTAATGCAGAATGTCATCTTAAGGAAAACTGTATCTTTGTAGGGAAATTGATATAATGATAAGGAAAATAACTATATTCCCGATAGTCGTATTAATACGCTTCTATCAGGTTGCTATATCTCCTTGGATGGGAAATAATTGTAGGTTTACTCCCACTTGTTCTGCCTATATGCTGGAAGCATTAAAAACTCACGGATTATTCTATGGGTTTTGGTTGGGAAGTAAGCGTATTCTGCGATGTCATCCTTGGGGAGGAAAGGGTTATGATCCGGTACCTAGAAAAATTAAGTGATAATAGATGAATCAGCTTTTATATATTACATGGGATCCAAGTTTGGGAATATCCATAGGTAGTTTTACATTGAGATTTTACAGTTTGATGTATGTTATAGCGTTTGGATTAGGTTTTTATCTTATGGATTTTATTTTTAAGAAAGATAAGGAAGATAGAAAGTTATTAGATCCTTTATTTATTTATATGTTTTTGGCAGTAATCATAGGGGCAAGATTAGGGCATGTGCTGTTTTATCAGAAGCAATTATTTATACAAGATCCATTAGCCGTATTTTTACCCATACGTACAAAACCTTATTTCGAATTTACTGGCTATTCCGGGTTAGCGAGCCATGGAGCAGCCATAGGGATACTAATTTCCTTATATTTATTTACAAGAAAATATTTGAAACGATCCCTTTATTGGATATTGGATAGAATTGTAATTCCTGTATCAATAGGAGGAATGTTTATACGATTCGGTAATTTTTTTAATTCAGAAATTATTGGAAAGCCCTCTTCTTTACCTTGGGCGGTTTTATTTATTCAACAAGATACTGATGAATACGGAAGCCTAGTACCACGTCATCCTTCTCAACTATATGAAGCTTTAGGATATTTACTATTATTTATTTCTCTAATGTATATATATTTAAAAACAGATAAAAAGAGATATTCTGGTTGGATATTTGGATACTTTCTAATTGTACTGTTTGGCATAAGGTTTCTAGTAGAGTTTTTTAAAGAACCTCAAGGAAAAGAGTATATTAATTGGTTAGGCTTAAACACAGGTCAATGGTTGAGTGTACCTTTTATAGCTGCAGGTATTTACATATTAGTGACTGCTAAAAATAGGATTTATACTTCAAAAGCAAAATAAAATGAAAAATCTAATATCAAAACTATTACTATGCATGCTGGTCGTTATAAGTATAATAGGGTGTAAAGACCCTGAAAATATAAGTATCAGTACCAATTTTGAAAAATTAGATGATAAACCGTTACACATAGGAGATAAGCTTCCATTGGATTTTAATACTAAAGACGGTATAATTGATTCGTATAGTATTAAATTAAACGACAAAATATACGATAAGAAAAATATTATCCTGGATGAATCCAATGCTAAATTAGGGAGTAATTATCTCGTATTGACTGTAAACTATAATGGAAAATATAAAAAAGAGATAGATGCTACTTTTACAGTATTTCCAAAAGAAAAAGAGAAAGATATAACCTATAAAATTTTTCAAGAATATCCTCATAATCCTGAATTATTTACGCAAGGATTCACTTATAAAGACGGATGGATTACTGAAAGTTCCGGGCTTTATGGGAAATCATTACTAGTAAAATATAAGCTAGGGTCAACCTCTTATACACAAAGTGTTAAAATTGATCCTAAATATTTTGCAGAAGGATTTGCACTTCTAGATAAGAAATTATATTTGCTAACTTGGAGAGAAAAAAAAGGCCTCATTTTTAATGAATCTGATTTTAAATTAGAGAAAGAATTTACCTATCCCGGCACCTTATTTGAAGGCTGGGGAGCAACTACTATAGGAGATAAAATATTAGTATCAGACGGTTCTTCAGAATTAAAATTTTACGATAAAAATTTTAATCTTCAAAAAAGGATTACGGTATCGGATATGAAAATGTTTATTCCAGGATCAATGAATTGGAATATGCTGACGGATATATCTTTGCAAATGTTTTCGATCAGCCCATAATCCTTATCATTGACCCGGAAAATGGAACTGTAATAGCAAAAGCCGATTTTTCAGAATTAGTTAAACAAAATAAATCCAATGAAGAGGCTGTTTTGAATGGCATTGCTTATATGGAAGGAAATACATTCTTAATTACAGGAAAATTATGGCCTAAAATGTATAGAGTCGGATTTGAGATGAAATAATTTTCTAAAGGATGAAGAAATCCTTACATATCTCAAAGAGACTTTATTATAATAAAAAATTGCAACTTAGGAAATGGATTTAATTTTTAAATCCATTTCCTATTTATGGTAATTTAATTTACATCTATAAAAGAAAAAATAAAGTAAAGCCGGTGTAAACTGTGAAATCAATTCACATGTTTTTCGGCATGATAAGAAGAACGTACTAAAGGACTACTTTCAATATGTTTGAAATTTCCTAAACTTCTAGCAAAACTTTCATATTCTTTAAACTGATCAAGCGAAATAAATTCCTTTACTGGAAGGTGTTTTTTACTTGGTTGTAAATACTGCCCAATAGTTATTACGTCTACACGAGCATCATGAATCTCTTTAATAGATTCGTAAACCTCCGATGGTTTTTCCCCTAATCCCAACATAATTCCCGTCTTAGTCCTTCGTTGACCTTGCTCTTTCATATAATGAAGAACATCCAAGCTTCGGTCATATTTTGCTTGTATACGTACTTCACGAGTAAGTCGTCTCACTGTTTCTATGTTATGTGAAATTACCTCAGGTGCAGCCTCAAGAATTCTATTTATATGTTTATGAATTCCTTGAAAGTCAGGTATTAATGTTTCCATTGTCGTACCCGGGCTTATTCGGCGAACAGTCTTAATGGTTTCCGACCATATAATAGACCCCATATCTTTTAAATCATCACGATCTACAGAAGTTAAAACAGCATGTTTTACTTTCATTAATTTGATAGAACGAGCCACTTTTTCCGGTTCCTCCCAATCAATTTCTGAAGGACGCCCTGTTTTAACACCACAAAAACCGCAGCTTCTTGTACAGATATTACCCAGTATCATAAAAGTAGCCGTACCTTCTCCCCAACATTCTCCCATATTCGGGCAACTTCCACTTTGACAAATTGTATTTAGCTTATATTTATCAACGATTTGTCTAAGTTCATTATAATTTTTTCCAGAAGGAAGTTTTACTCGAATCCATTTGGGTTTTGTTAAAGTGGTTGGTTCCATAAAACTAATTTTATTTTTGCAAAGTTACTAACTTTATTATTGTCATTATCTTGAGTGTTGTAAATAATGAAAAAATATAATTCTTAAAATATACTGTTATATATATATAAATTTTGGGTATTTAATGTAAATTTTAACGAATTATTAGCAAAACAATTCGAATAAAATATTGAACTTTGCTATCAGTTAATTTCGAATAAAATAATGGAGTATACAACAACTTCTGAAGAAATAAAAAGTATTATAGAAAAAGTACAAGAAAAAAGCAAGCCTTTTAATTTACTTAGTAAAGAAATCAATCAGGTAATTGTAGGCCAAAAATATATGATTAATCGATTGTTAATAGGTTTATTAAGTAATGGACATGTTTTATTAGAAGGGGTACCGGGTTTGGCAAAAACATTAGCCATAAAAACCTTAGCAGAAGCGCTTGATGGTGAATTTTCGCGAATTCAATTTACGCCTGATTTATTGCCGGCTGATGTATTGGGAACGATGATCTATAATATGAAAGTTAATGATTTTTCGATAAAAAAAGGACCTATCTTTGCTAATTTTATATTGGCTGATGAAATAAACCGATCGCCGGCTAAAGTTCAGTCTGCTTTGTTAGAAGCCATGCAAGAAAAGCAGGTTACCATAGGAGATGAAACTTTTCAATTAAAAGAACCTTTTTTAGTATTGGCAACACAAAATCCTATTGACCAGGAAGGAACCTATTCATTACCTGAAGCTCAAGTTGACAGATTTATGTTAAAATGTGTAATCTCATATCCTGATTTTGAGCAAGAAAGAACAATTTTAAGACAAAATATTTTTGGTGAAAAATATAAAGTTAAAAAGGTTGTCACATTAGATAATATCTTAGAAGCTAGGAATTTGATAAAAGAAATATACATGGATGAAAAGATAGAAAGTTATATCTTAAATATCATTTTTGCTACCCGTCATCCTGAAAAGTATAATCTTTCAAATTTAAAACCTTATATACTATTCGGTTCATCCCCGAGAGGCAGTATAAGTATGGCATTGGCAGCCAAGTCTAATGCATTTTTAAATCAAAGGGGATTTGTTATTCCTGAAGATGTAAAATCCGTTGCTAAGGATGTACTTCGTCATCGAATAGGAATTACCTATGAAGCTGAGGCAGAAAATATATCTTCAGAAGATATAATTGATCAAATTCTTAATTCGATTAAAGCACCCTAATCTAATAATAATTATATAATTAAATCAAAAATAGTAGAAATTGACTACGGAAGAGCTTCTAAAAAAGGCGAGACTTATTGAGCTAAAATCTAAAAGAAGGATTGATTCTATGTTTTTAGGAGAATATCTTAGTTCTTTTAAAGGAGTAGGAATGACATTTTCAGAGGTTCGTCAGTACCAATTTGGCGATGATGTAAGAAAAATTGACTGGAATAAAACAGCACGTTTTAATGAGCCTTTTGTGAAAATATTTGAGGAAGAAAGAGAAATGGTGTCAATGATTTTAATTGATATCAGCGCATCCATGAATTTCGGAACTCAAAAACAATTAAAAAAAGAAACGGTTGCAGAAATAGGGGCCACTCTGGCTCTTTCTGCAGTTAAAAATAATGATAAAGTAGGATTAGTTTTATTTTCCGATAAAATTGATTGTTTTATCTCTCCTAATAAAGGAAATGCTCATATCGTAAGAATAATAAAAACGATTTTGGAAGCAGAGCCTAAACGTACAAAAACAGATTTAAACCTAGTATTTGATTTTATAGTAAAAACTATAAAAAGGAAATCAGCCATTTTTCTACTTTCGGATTTCGATGTTATCTATTTTGAAAGAAATCTACGAGTATTGACTAGAAAGCACTATTTGACAGGAATTCGTATATACGATCGTATAGAAAAAGTATTTCCTGACATGGGAATGATTTATCTTGAAGATTTAGAAACTGGAAAATTGCAGTGGGTTGATACATCCTCTAAAACCGTTCGGGATAAATATTCGGAATATTATCAGCAATTGATTACTCTTACAGAAAATGCATTTATTAAAAATGGAGCAGGTTTTTTGCATGTACCCACTCAAGCGGATTATATAAAAATATTGTTTAATTATTTTAAAGGACGTCATTAATTGTGAAGTTTAAAATTTTCATATTATATTTTTTTACATTATCCCTATTTATTCAAGCTCAAGGGCCTATTTCGAATATTTCAGCTGATCATATAAAATATGGAGAGCCTGTTGTCTTGAAAATTTTAGTTAAAGCTCATAAGAACGATACTATAATTTTTCCAACTATAATTGATACGCTTAGCGCAAAATTTGAAGTTTTAGAAAATAAAAAAGATACTTTAACGAAAGGAAACTTTTGTTTATTTAGTGACAGTATAATTTTCTCAGCTTACGAATCTGGAGTATTCACGGTTCCTCCTCAACGAGTTCTTGTAAACTCCGGAGAATATTTTACCCCTCCCTATAAAATTACTGTTGAAGCTGTGCCTACAGACAGTATTAAAACTCCATTATTTGATATAAAAAACATAATAAAAGAGCCTAAAAACGGTTGGGATTACCTTCGAGAATATTGGATTTATGTGGCAATAATAATGGGTATACTACTTGTTTTTATGGCAGCATTTATTATATTTTATTTGTTAAAAAGACAAAGAAAAAAATTGGTTAATCCTATCATAAATCCTGATATAATTGCATTTAAAAGATTGAAAAAGCTCAAAAAATCAAATTATCTGGAAAAAGGATTAAATAAAAAATATTATTCAGAATTGACAGCTATTTTAAAAGACTATATGGAATCCCTTTGGGATTTTCCAGCCACTAAACTTTTATCTGACGATTTATTGGATTACATAAAAAAAGAAAAGTGGGTAGATCAACAAGAAATAGAAAATCTTACGGTTATTTTCAATGCTGCTGATTTGGCAAAATTTGCAAAATACAAGCCTACTATTGAAGATACGAAATTACACACAGATTTTGCGAGAAATTTTATAAATAGCACTAAAATTAAATCCTCCAATAATAAAACTTCACAAGATGAACAATAATATAGAATTTGGATATCCTTGGTTTTTAGTTTTATTATTAATTATACCGATATTTATTTTTTTAAAATATAGGAAAAGAAATGCACCTAAAGCAGTAGCAATACCTAATCTCTATGCTTTTAAAGCTAAAAATAATAATAAGGTTTTTTTTAGACCTATATTATTTTGGTTGAGATTATTTATCATGATCTTATTAATTCTTGCCATAGCAAGACCCAGAGTTGTCGGACAGTCTCAAGTGCTTGAAAGCGATAAAGGTATTGATATAATGTTGACGGTAGATGTATCATTAAGTATGCTAGCAAAAGATCTTAATCCGGATCGGCTCACGGCACTTAAAAAAGTAGCTCAAAATTTTATCTTTGAAAGACCAATAGACAGGATTGGTTTAATCGCTTATTCCGGGGAGGCCTTAACCATGGTTCCTTTAACTGTAGATAGAAATATTCTAGTTCAACAAATTGAAAATTTAAAAACTCAGACATTAGAAGGGGGGACTGCTATAGGAGTTGGTTTAGCAACAGCGGTAAATCATCTCAAAAAAAGTAAAGCAAAAAGTAAAATAGTTATTTTAATGACGGACGGAGTAAATAATGATGGATATGTTGAACCTACATTTGCTGCCGATATTGCAGCTGATGAAGGAATTAAAGTTTATACGATCGGAATTGGAACGAATGGCTATGCATTATTCCCTACTCAAATAGATCAATTTACGGGAAAGATTTATTTTGAGAAACAGAAAGTAGAGATTGATGAAGATTTATTAAAGCACATTGCACAAAAAACAGGGGGAGAATACTTTAGAGCCACCGATGCAGGCAGCCTTCAAAATATATATAATAGAATAAACAAATTAGAAAAATCTGATATTAATGATTTAAAATATTATAATTATAAAGAAAAGTATAGAATGTTTCTTTTTCCCGCATTAATACTTTTATTAATTGAATTATTTTTAAGAGGTTTTGTATTTAGAAGTATAAATTAAAAAGAAATAATGAATTGGCAGTTTGAGAAAATATCATATTTTTATTTATTGTTATTCATACCTTTTTTGGTATGGAGGCTATTATTTCTGCTTAAATGGAAACGATCTAAAATAAATCAATTTGCTGAACCGCAGTTACAGAAAATTATTTTCGGAACTATTGGTTTTTCGAAATTTACGTTAAGTAATATCGGCATTATTTGCGCCTTTGTTTTGATGGTTTTTGGGCTGGCTAATTTTTTTGGTGGTTCCGAAAAAAAAGAAGTTAAAATCGAGGGAATAGATTTGGTTTTCGTAATTGATGTTTCAAAATCAATGAATGCTGAAGATGTAGCTCCATCCAGAATGGAAAAAGCAAAAAAAATTATATCCGATTTTTTATCTATATTAGGAGGGGATCGAGTAGGAATTGTAGCTTTTGCAGGGAATGCATATCCAATCATGCCCTTATCTAAAGACTATGGCGTTGCTGAGCTCTACTTAAACGAGCTTGGTACTAACTTTATTACCACTCAAGGAACTAATATAGCAGATGCAGTTTTGGAAGCTTCTTATATGTTATCACATACTTCAAACACATCTAAAGCGATACTTTTAATATCTGATGGAGAGGCTCATGAAGGAGAAATAAAAAGAGCCATAAATACAGCAAATAAAAACAAGATATCCATATTTTCTGTAGGAATAGGTACTTCTCAGGGAGCTCCTATACCTTTATTTTACGAAGGGAGCAGGTATTCAGAATATAAAAAAGATGAAAATGGAGATATAGTTTTAACTAAGTTGCAAGATAGCACATTGAAACAATTGGCAAAAGGAACCGGAGGACAATATTTTTATGGAGGACGTAATACCAAAGATGTTGTTACGCGACTATTTAAAACCATGTCAACCCTGGATAGAACCGACCAATCCATGAGCATTAATTATGATTCAAAACAATATTTTCAATATTTTATAGGGGGAGCACTTTTGCTAATTTTTATTGTTTCTTTAACAAATTATAAGAGAGATTTTATGGTTTAATCTTAGTATCTTTGTTATGGTGTATAGTAAAAAAAAATATTGGGCACTCATTTTTATCTTACTAATAAATATTTTTCAAGCTCAAACAGGAGCTGCAAGAAAATATTTATTGGAAGGAGATAAGGCTTATACGACTGAATCTTATCAAGATGCAGCAGCTAACTATTTAAGATCAATACAAGAAGGAGAAGGTTCGTTTAAATCTAATTTCAATTTAGGAAATGCTATGTATAAATTGAAAAAATATGATGATGCATTACTCCAGTATGAGAAATCTTTATCATTTGCAACTGATAATACTGAAAAAGCTAATGCTTATTTTAATATGGGAGATGCTTATTTTCAAAAAAGATTGTATGAAAAAGCTGCTGAATCATTTAAAAGCGCTTTGAAATTAAATCCAAACGATGAAAACGCCAGGTATAATTATACCCTCTCAAAACAAAAAATAGAAGAAAAACAACAAAAACAAGAAGAGCAAAATAAAAAAAATAATAGCGAGCAGGAGCAAAATAACGGAAATAAAAAGGATGATTTAAAGAAAGATAAAAATAATCAAGCTGAGCCAGATAATAAAAATGACGAACAAGGAAAGACAGATGCTTCAAGTAATGAGACCAAAAAAAATGAGGATGCTGACCGAAATGGAAATAAATCAATAAAGAACCAAGAGAAACAATCTCATACTAGTAATAAATCTAGTCAATCAGATGTGTATCAGAAATCTTACTATGAAAATATTTTAAAAGCAATGGAAGAACAAGAAAAAAGAGCACATCAAAAAATTATAAACAAACGGACTGTTCGCTCAAAAGGACAATCAAATAAAGATTGGTGATGAGAAAATTTTTTATAATTTTTTTACTTATCATTTTAGGAACGATATGGGCAAAAGCTCAAGTATCTTTTCATGCCATACCACAAAAAAATCAAGTAGGGATTAATGAGCCTGTACGTATACAATTTTTACTTTCCATAAAAAATGAAGAAATTAAGAATCTTGGTAGAATTAAATTACCTTCATTTTCAAATACACAAGTAATAGGTAGGCAAGTAATTCAAAATCAGAGCTATGATAGCGAAGGGAACAATGTTATTGAATATGGCGTTGAAGTTATATTAAGAGCTGTAAAGAAAGGAAGCATTCGGATAGATGCTGCGCAAGTTTCGGTTAATTATAAAAAATATGAAACAAAACCTTTAATAATTACTGTTTCGGGAGAGCCTAATAGTCCTGAAGAGGATACAGCATTCAATTCCAAAATGGGAGAATTTTTTCTAAAATTAAAGGTTTCTGAAAAAAGTCCTTACCAAAATGAAGGCATTGTAACAAATTTAAAATTTTATACCCGTAGAATAGAGTTATTAAATAGTATGACTAACCTGACTATGCCTGATTGTCAGGGAGTTTTCGTGCAACACGTTAAAGAAAGAAACAACGTTGTTGAGCAAGAAATAATTAACGGAGATATATATTTTTCGAAAGTAATAGGATCTTATATTATGTTTCCAACCCAATCAGGAACAATTATTATCAATCCATTTATCTTGACATTAACGATTCCGGATGGTTTTTTTAATGAACATGATTTAAATATAAAATCAGCTCCAGTTTCTTTACAAGTTAAAAAACTTCCTGAAGATTCTCCGGAAAACTTTTATGGGCTTGTAGGACAGTTTTATATGCAGGCTTCTGCTAATAAAAAAGAATTGCAAACAGAGGAAGCAGTTACTGTAAATGTTGAAATTAATGGAAAAGGTAATATTAGTCTTCTTAAATCCCCAAACTTAAATGTATCAGAGGATATAGAAAAATATACTCCAAAAAGTAAATTGGAATCTGAGAATACTTCTGATGGGATAAGAGGAAAATTAAATACTTCCACGATATTAGTTCCTCAAAAAGTTGGAAAATATAATGTCAATGTTGAGACTATTAGCTATTTCGATCCAAAAGAACAAAAATACAAACAGTTATCTGTAGAACCAATTTCAATAAATGTGTTATCTAACTCATTAATTAAGAATGATGAAGATTCATACAATGTTTCAAGTAAAGATTCAGACTCAGGAATAGCTATCCATCATGAACCTAAATTCACTATTAGAAAGAAGGTCGAAGAAGCATTCAAGATGAAAAATAATAGTGTTGAAAAAGTATTAATTCTCTTACCGTTAGTTTTAATTTTTGTAATTATTATAGGACTTGCAATTATTTTATTTATATATATAAAGAAAAATAAATCTAAAAAAGAAGAATCTAAAAAAATACTAAATCCTACTTTAACTAAAGAAAATAAATTTACATTTAGTAGAAAACCTTATATTAATTCAGTTCCCAACGATTACAAATCCGAATTATCGGAATTGAATCACTTAGCACAAGAAGGAACAGATAAAAAAGAATTTTATATTCTATTAGAAAGGATATTAATAGAAGTAGCCCAACAACGTTTACGTAATGAAAAGGAAAGTTATGTGACTTCAGTTGATTTAGAAGAAGAGCTAGCAGATAAGTTAGGGGATGAATTATCTGAAGAATGGAAGAATTTGCTGTTAAAGTCACAAATCGAACGGTATTCAAGTGTAACCGAGCAGGAATCCTTATTATCAGTGTATTCAAAAACTAAAGACTTAATTAAAAAAATAAATACTGATTTAAATCTAAAAAACTTTTAAAAAAGATTATTGAGAAATTTCTTTATAATTAAAATTTTAAATATGCCGGTACATTTTTCTATTCAGGAAATAGCAAGTTGTTTTATGGTTTTATTTGCCATAATTGATATTTTTGGTAGTGTCCCTATTATAGTTAGCATAAAAAGTAAGGTAGGATATTTACAAGCAAAAAAAACAACGTTGGTAGCTTGTACTATCATGATTTCTTTTTTGTTTGTAGGAGATAAATTACTTAAGCTTATAGGAATAGACGTATATTCTTTTGCTGTTGCCGGGGCAATGGTTCTCTTTGTGATAGCCTTAGAAATGATTCTTGGTATTGAAATAAATAAGATCGATGAACCACAGTCCGCTTCTATAGTACCTTTAGCATTTCCTTTAATTGCTGGTGCCGGAGCATTAACTGCCGTCTTGGCGTTAAAGGCAGAATATCATACAGAAAATATCATTGTTGCTATTCTCCTTAATATGGTTGTAGTTTACTTAGTTTTAAAATATGCCGGAAAACTAGAGCAGATCTTGGGAAAAGGTGTTATTTCAGTAATGAAAAAAGTTTTTGGGATAATTTTACTAGCGATTTCCATTAAACTATTTACCGCAAATATAACATCATTATTGGAAAAAGTATCTCAATAAAAAACAAAAAACATATTTAGTATATTTGTAAAAATTTAAAGATGAAATATTTTTTAAATATAACTCTTATTGCTTTTATACTGATAATCGTTTTTAATGCAACGCAAATTAATTATAGTTATGAATTAACAACTGATCCTAATGATAAATATTTCTATTGCTCTATATTAGCAATATTCGGTATACTGCTAATATTTATAGTGAAAGGTTTAAAGAAATTAGTACAATCCAAATAAATAATTAAGAAGATTTTATTTTTTCAAGTAAACGCAAATAGCTTTTACTTAAAATTTTATAGGTAGGGATTTCTTTGCCATAAAAGATTATCATGAATAAATGTGGGGTAGGAAAAGTATTATATAATTCTAATTTGTTCAACCGATAGCATTCACGTAACAGCCTCTTAATTCTATTCCTGTCCACAGCATGCTTAAAACATTTTTTAGATACTGACACACCTACTTTATGTAATCGTATGGATTCAGGAGAATCACAAGAAATGATTCTTAAAGGATATTTATTATACCAATTTCCTTTTTCAAACAAATGCTTAATAAGTTTGTAACCCTTTAAATGTTCTTCTTTTGAATATTTTTGATTCATATAAACATATTCCGCATTAATGCTAATAAACAGCATAAACATTAATGACAGTTTTGATATAAGTAAAATTTTAAGAATTCCTCTGCCAAAGATAGGGCATTTGTAATAATCATAAACATTAATTATTTTTGCATAAAAATAAATAGTAAACAGAATATATGTATCCAGAGGAAATGGTAGCGCCAATGAAAGCGCAATTAACAAATAAAGGTTTTGAAGATTTAAATACATCAGAAAAAGTATTAGATGCATTAAAACAACCAGGAACCACTCTATTGATTATTAATTCGGTTTGTGGATGCGCGGCAGGAGGAGCACGTCCTGGAGTATTATTATCAGTAGAGGGAGAGGGGAAAAAACCCGATCATTTAACAACAGCATTTGCAGGATTTGATGTGGAGGCTGTAAAAACAGCTAGAGAACATTTGGCTCCGTTCCCCCCGTCATCACCTTCTATAGCTTTGTTTAAAGATGGAGAATTGGTTCATTTCCTAGAAAGACATCATATCGAAGGTCATTCGCCGGAATTGATTGCTGAAAATTTAAAACAAGCCTACGCAGAATTTTGTTAACATGTCATTAAAAGAAGAACAAATTCAATCGTTATCTGAAAAGATCGTTGAGAAATTAAAAACCGTTTACGATCCAGAAATTCCGGTTGATGTTTATGAATTAGGTCTGATCTATGATATACAAATAAGCACCGAAGGAGATGTAGAAATATTGATGACTTTAACAACTCCCAATTGTCCGGTAGCTGAAACACTTCCTATGGAAGTAGAAGAAAAAATAAGTGCTATAGATGAGGTGAAAGAAGTAAAGGTAAAAATTACTTTTGAGCCTACCTGGGATAAAGATATGATGAGTGAAGAAGCTAAATTTGACCTAGGCCTTTTATAACAACATAGAAAGTTAAAATTTATTTAATCTCTAATAGAGAAGAAGGAGAGGCATACTATGTCTCTCTTTTTAATACTATCAGTTGAGTTATAGATTTAATCAATAGTATTAATAATCCATAAAATAAGTTTTCCTTTATCCGTTAAAAATACATTAAAAATTTTCGATCAATCCACACAAGACTTTAATTTCAATTATAAATAGATAACTTTGTTTTATAAAAGCCACATTGCATGAGATTATTTATCGGAGAAATAAATCAAAACGAAGTACAACTTCGGGAAGAGGAAGAACACCATATTATTAAAGTGCTAAGAATGAGAGAGGGAGATGAAATTTATGTTACAGATGGAAGGGGGGCGCTTTTAAAGGGAAACTTACGAATATTGGGAAAAAGAGTTAAGGTAGAAATTATAAAAACATATTCCACCTCTCTTTCATTTCATAATGGATTGCATATTGCCATAGCTCCCACTAAAAATTTAGACAGATTTGAATTTTTTATAGAAAAAGCCGTAGAACTAGGAATTTCCAAAATTACTCCTTTATTGTGTGCTAATTCAGAAAGGAAAATTTTAAATATTGATAAAATTAAAAAGCAGGTAGAAACCGCATGTAAACAATCCCTAAGAACAATTTTTCCTGAAGTATTTCCACTAACTTCTATTAAAAATTTTATACAATCTTCTCAAGCAAAATTATACCTAACACATTGTTACAAAGAATATAATAAAATTTCACTAAAAGAAGTCTTAGAGAAAGAAAAAGAAATAACTCTTTTAGTAGGTCCCGAAGGTGATTTTTCTAAAAAGGAAGTAGAAGAACTTTATTCAATGGGCTCTATCGGAGTAAGTTTGGGTGAAAATCGCTTACGAACAGAAACGGCTGGAATTTTTATAGCCTCAAGTTATTATCTTTATAATAGTTAGATTTTTTACATTATAAATTAAATATCAAACTACGTAAGAGCAGAGGTTTATATTTGCTCTAAATTTATCTATTTAAAAAACTATATATCCATAATTGGCTTTATAGAATTATTGAATCTTGTCAAAATAATCAAGAATAAGTTGTACAGAATCAGGCTTGCTTATAACATATTCCTTTGCCTTCTCACCAATAATTATTCTTTTTTCTTTATTGGCCAGCAGTTCAACCAAAATTTCATTAAACTTATTTTGATTATGTATAATTACTGCTCCACCATATTGAAGCAATTCAACCGCCTCAATAAATTTATCATAAATAGGACCGTAAATAACGGGAGAAGCAAAAATAGCAGGTTCCAATACATTATGAACCCCCTCCTTTCCAAAACCACCGCCTACATAAGAAATATCTGCATATGAGTAAACTTTTGTTAGTATTCCAACGGTATCCAAAATTAAGATTTGATAATCCGCTGGATTTTTATCTTTGATTTCCGAAAATAACAGCGTCTTTGGTATAAATTCAGCTCTTAATCTTTGAAAGTAATCAACATTCATATTATGAGGCGCGATAAGTATTTTGCAATTAGTGAAGAAAGTTGAATTAATAAAGTTTTTTAAAAGTTCATCATCTTCTTTCCACGTACTTCCGGCAACTATTAAAGTACTATTTTCTTTAAAAATAGAAAGCCAATCTAAATAATTGTTTTGTTTAAGAAGCATTTTAACTCTGTCAAAACGCGTATCTCCTGATATGGTTACCTGCTGAATGTCAATAGAATTTAATAATGTCTTTGAGTTATTGTCCTGAACAAAAAAATGCGTAACTTTTTTTAATATTGAAACAAACCATTTTCCTCTAGGCTTAAAATATACTTGATCTGGACGGAATACACTGGATATAAATATAGTCGGTATGTTTTTACTAATAAGAGCTTGTAATACATTATACCAGAAATCATATTTTACAAAAATTGTGTAAGAAGGGTGTAAAAGTTCAATTAATTTTTTTGCTTGAGAAGGTGTATCCAAAGATAAATAAAACAAAAAATCTGCAAAGCATTTATTTTTAACTACTTCATACCCGGAAGGGGAAAAAAAGCTAACCGCTAACTTATATTCAGGAAATTTTTTTCTTAAAGCAATAAGTAGGGGAAGTCCCTGTTCATATTCACCCAAAGAAGACACATGCATCCAAATAACAAGGTCATTGTGAGAAATTTCTCTTTCTATTTTCTGGAAGACTCCTTTTCTTCCTCGTATCCAAAGTTTAGCTTTAGGATGGAAAAAAGAAGCAATTTTCATGCCTATACCTAAAAGGTAAATTCCGAGTGTATATAAAAATGAATTCAAAATTTATTGTGTTTTATGTAATATTTTTTAGTCAATTATTCTTAAAAAAATTGCCTTAATACAATTAAGGCAATTCATTATTCTATGTTTATTTAATTAATAAAAATCTCATTTAAAATTTTTTCGAAAATGCGAAATTACAACAGCTAAATAAGCATTAATAAGCTCGAGCAAATAAAACTCTTCTTTGGGAAGGTTTTCCGGAGTAAATACATACACCATTTTCTTCTTTAGCATCTAGAGGGATGCATCTAATAGTTGCTTTAGTTTCGGCTTTAATTTTTTCTTCCACTTCCAAAGAACCGTCCCAATGTGCAGAAACAAATCCTCCTTTCTCATCTAAAACTTTTTTAAATTCATCGTACGTATTTACTTCAGTTATTAATGAGTCTCTACGTTCTTTTGCTTTATTAAAAATATTTTGTTGAATATCTTGTAGTAAGCTTTGGATATATTCAGCCAATCCGTCCACAGAATGCAAATGTTTCTCCAAAGTATCTCTACGAGCAATTTCAACTTGTCTGTTCTCAAGGTCTTTCGGGCCTATGGTTATCCGTATAGGTACCCCTTTTAATTCATATTCGTTAAATTTCCATCCCGGCTTGTATTCAGTTCTGTCATCAAATTTAAGACTGATATTCATTTGTTTAAGTTGAGATTTAAGCGTGTAAGCCAGATCGGCAATAGCATTTAATTGATCTTCGGTTTTATGTATAGGTACAATAACTACTTGAATTGGAGCGATTTTCGGAGGAAGTACCAAGCCGTTATCATCAGAATGGGACATAATCAGAGCCCCTATAAGACGTGTAGATACCCCCCAAGATGTAGCCCATACATATTCTTGTTTCCCCTCTTTAGATTGATATTTTACATCAAATGCTTTGGCAAAATTCTGTCCTAAAAAATGGGAAGTTCCCGCTTGTAGTGCTTTACCGTCTTGCATCATTGCCTCAATGCAATAGGTTTCTTCCGCACCGGCAAACCTTTCGGCCGGAGATTTTACTCCTTGTATTACAGGTATTGCCATAAAATTTTCTACAAATTCGGTATAAACTTTCAACATTTTTTCTGCTTCCTCTATAGCTTCTTCTTTAGATACATGAGCCGTATGACCTTCTTGCCATAAAAACTCTGCAGTTCTTAAAAATAGTCGGGTTCTCATTTCCCAACGAACCACATTGGCCCATTGATTAATAAGAATAGGCAAATCACGATGAGATTTAATCCAATTTTTATAAGTATTCCATATAATTGTTTCAGAAGTGGGTCTTACAATCAATTCCTCTTCTAATTTAGCTTCCGGGTCTACTACCACCCCATGACCGTCAGGAGCATTTTTTAATCTGTAATGAGTAACCACAGCACATTCTTTGGCAAATCCTTCTACATGATCTGATTCTTTAGATAAGTAAGATTTAGGGATAAATAAAGGAAAATACGCATTTTCATGTCCTGTATCTTTAAACATTTGATCTAAATGATGTTGCATTTTTTCCCATATAGCATAACCATACGGTTTAATAACCATACATCCTCTAACCCCCGAATTTTCAGCCATGTCTGCCTTAATTACCAGTTCGTTATACCATTTACTGTAATCATCTTCTCTTGATGTAAGTGTTGCCATATTGCTTTTCTAATGTTTTAAACTTATATTTAATTTGCTGTTATCATACTTAAATTATTTAGTCACCTTACAATTGTGACCTTTGTTTTTTCTTAAATTGGTATGACTTTTGTGAATCAAAATGATTTAAGAACAAAAGTATAATAAATATATAAACTACTAAAAAAATATCATGAAGAATATCAGTTGTAATTTAGGACGAGTTTTCATGAAAGTATGTGCTCTATTAATAGTGTCAGTTTTTTTAACGTCATGTTACGTAGGTCAAACTTCATATGCCGGTGAGGATAGCGTATATTATTCTCATAAAACTCACAAAAATAAAAAGAAAAAAAAGCAACAAGCGTCTTACGATTATGTATACGATGACGATTCAAAATCATCCGTTGAGAGCCAAAATTCTACTGAAGTACGCATAGGAAAGAAATATATAGATCCTACTTCTAATGCAAGTGACTTATTGTATGATGATAATGATTCTTCTGAAGATATTAGTACAAATAGCACCAATCATTATAGTGAGCAAATAGATCGGTCTTATACTTACAATTACAGTAAAGACAATTGGGGAGACGATGATGTTACTATAGTAAATAATTATTATTATGGAGGTTACGGTCCTTATTATTCTAATTATTGGGTCGATCCGTATTGGGGGTGGAGAAGTTATTGGAGACCTTATTATGGATGGAACTGGGGTGTATCAATTGGCTGGGGTTGGTCTGGCTGGGATTACCCTTCTTACTGGGGGCCATCTTGGGGATACTATCCGGGGTATTGGAGACCTCATCATCATTATTGGAATAATGGATGGTGTTGTTCAAGATACTATCCTAGTTATGGTTCAAGATCGGCTTATTTAAATAGTTATAGAGGAAGTTCATACATATCTAGGTCTTATGGAACATCCCGTTCAAGGCAAATTCAAGGTATACAAAGACAAAATAATAGAAATACGATTATTTCTGGAAGTAGAGGCAACGATTTGGCTATTTCAAGAAATAATTCAGGTATAGTTTCTGGTTCAAGGAATAATACGATAAGTAATTCAAACGGATCAAGATCTAACGGAGAAATAAGAGTATCTAGAAATAATATAGGGACAATACAAGGGAATTCAGAAAATACTATAGGTAATTCAAACGGATCAAGATCTAACGGAGGAATAAGAGGATCTAGAAATAAT